>SFBI01000217.1:2500-5728 GCA_007095845.1 Microcystis aeruginosa Ma_MB_S_20031200_S102 | reverse complement strand
GCCGTGGTGCCGCAAAGCCGAACGGCCGCCCCTTCTCGGGACGGCCGTTCTGGTGGGGCTGGCACCGCCGAGGGCGGCACGTTCGTCTTGGTTGCGGGGGCAGGATTTGAACCTGCGGCCTTCAGGTTATGAGCCTGACGAGCTACCGGGCTGCTCCACCCCGCGGTGAGGTGTTGTTGTGTTGTGTGTGAGAGGGGGGGCTCTGGTCAGGTCTGGCGGTGACTTACTCTCCCGCGTCTTGGGACGCAGTACCATCAGCGGTTGCGCGCTTAACGGCCGAGTTCGGGATGGGATCGGGTGTATCGCGCAGCCTATGGCCACCAGACCGGATCAGGGCCCCTGGGGAGGTTTGGCGTCACGCGAGCGTTCTGCCGTGGGTCTCCCCAACATCAGTGATTGTTCCAAGCCAAGGACCGACCTTGGGTTGTGCATGGCTTCCTTGTGTCCTGTGTGCGGGGGGTGTTCATCCCTGTCCGTCACTGGATCGGATCAAGCCTATTGGACGATTAGTACCGGTCAACTGAGCGCATTGCTGCGCGTACATCTCCGGCCTATCGACGTGGTGGTCTGCCACGGTCCTCAGGGAGACCTGGTTTTGAGGGGGGCTTCCCGCTTAGATGCCTTCAGCGGTTATCCTGTCCGTTCATAGCTACCCGGCACTGCCGTTGGCACGACAACCGGTCCACCAGTGGAACGTTCACCCCGGTCCTCTCGTACTAGGGGCAACTCCTCTCAAGTCTCCTGCACCCACGGAAGATAGGGACCGAACTGTCTCACGACGTTCTAAACCCAGCTCACGTACCTCTTTAAATGGCGAACAGCCATACCCTTGGGACCTGCTCCAGCCCCAGGATGAGATGAGCCGACATCGAGGTGCCAAACACTGCCGTCGATATGGACTCTTGGGCAGTATCAGCCTGTTATCCCCAGCGTACCTTTTATTCGTTGAGCGATGGCCCTCCCACGTGGGACCACCGGATCACTATGGCCGTCTTTCGACTCTGCTCGACGTGTCAGTCTCGCAGTCAGGCTGGCTTATGCCATTGCACTCAACGGGCGATTTCCGACCGCCCTGAGCCAACCTTCGCGCGCCTCCGTTACGATTTGGGAGGCGACCGCCCCAGTCAAACTCCCCACCACGCAGGGTCCCGGATCCGGATGACGGACCGCGGTTAGACACCAAGAGGGCGAAGGGCGGTATCTCAAGGACGGCTCCACGAGGGCTGGCGCCCCCGCTTCAAAGCCTACCGCCTATCCTGCACATCGCCATCCTGGTGCCAGTGCGAAGCTGGAGTAAAGGTGCATGGGGTCTTTCCGTCTAACCGCGGGAAGCCCGCATCTTCACGGGCAGTTCAATTTCGCTGAGTCGATGTTGGAGACAGCGGGGAAGTCGTTACGCCATTCGTGCAGGTCGGAACTTACCCGACAAGGAATTTCGCTACCTTAGGACCGTTATAGTTACGGCCGCCGTTTACTGGGGCTTCAGTTCGGAGCTTGCACCCCTCCCTTTAACCTTCCAGCACCGGGCAGGCGTCAGACTGTATACGTCGCCTTGCGGCTTCGCACAGCCCTGTGTTTTTAGTAAACAGTCGCCACCCCCTAGTTTGTGCCCCCCACTCCTGCTTGCGCAAAAATGGGGCCTCCTTCTCGCGAACTTACGGAGGTATTTTGCCGAGTTCCTTCAACATCGTTCTCTCAAGCGCCTTGGTATGCTCTACCAGTCCACCTGTGTCGGTTTAGGGTACGATCTCACGGAGGGCTATTTCCAGGAACCGCTCAGCAGCCCGCCCAATCCGATAAGGGCAAACTACACCTGCGATCCGTCACATCCTCCTGGCCCGGGACTATTAACCCGGTTCCCATCGACTACGCCTCTCGGCCTCGCCTTAGGGGTCGGCTCACCCTGCTCAGATTAGCTTTAAGCAGGAACCCTTGGACTTTCGGCGAGGGGGTCTCTCACCCCCTTTGTCGCTACTCATGTCATCATTCTCGCTGGTGATCTCTCCACCGGATGGCTCACGCCCCGGCTTCATCGAGGACCCCCTGTCTCCAGTGCAGTCCGAAGACCGCAAAGGAGACGTGGGATCACGTCACACCACGCTCTGCTACCACGCATCTTGCGATGCATCCTCAGCTTCGGTGCACGGCTTGAGCCCCGTTACATCTTCGCCGCAGGACAACTTGTCTAGACCAGTGAGCTGTTACGCTATCTTTAAAGGATGGCTGCTTCTAAGCCAACCTCCTGGTTGTTTTGGTCGTCCCACCTGCTTTCCCACTTAGCCGTGACTTGGGGACCTTAGCTGGAGGTCAGGGTTGTTTCCCTCTCGACACCGGACGTTAGCACCCGATGTCTGTCTGCCAGATAGTGCTCCTCGGTATTCGGAGTTTGGTTAGGCTCAGTAAGTCTGTGGGACCCCATCACCCATCCAGTGCTCTACCCCCGAGGGCATTCGTCTGACGCTCTACCTAAATAGATTTCGCAGAGAACCAGCTATCTCCGAGTTTGATTAGCCTTTCACCCCTAGCCACAGCTCATCCCGACCTTTTTCAACAGGTGTGGGTTCGGCCCTCCAGCTGGTGTTACCCAGCCTTCAGCCTGGCCATGGCTAGATCACTCGGTTTCGGGTCTGATCCCACGAACTAAAACGCCCTATTAAGACTCGCTTTCGCTCCGCCTCCACCTACCGGCTTAAGCTCGCTCGTGAGACCAAGTCGATGACCCATTATACAAAAGGTACGCCGTCACCCCTCAAGGAGGCTCCGACTGCTTGTAGGCGTCCGGTTTCAGGAACTGTTTCACTCCCCTCGTCGGGGTGCTTTTCACCTTTCCCTCACGGTACTGGTTCGCTATCGGTCAGCAAGGAGTACTTAGCCTTCGAGGGTGGTCCCCCGATCTTCAGACAGGATTTCACGTGTCCCGCCCTACTTAATACGTCCGATCAAACTTCCCATACGGGGCTGTCACCCGCTCTGGCCCACCTTCCCAAGTGGTTCTGGTCATTCTCACGGCTCGGCTGGTCCCCGTTCGCTCGCCACTACTGGGGGAGTCTCATATTGATGTCCTTTCCTCCGGGTACTGAGATGTTTCAGTTCCCCGGGTTTGCTTCTTGTGACCTATGTATTCAGTCTCAAGATACCTGGTTCACCAGCCCATGAATGGCTCGCGCCAATCATGAGACAGTGTCAGGTGGGTTGCCCCATTCGGAGATCAGAGGATCAAAGCCCATT
>SFBI01000216.1 GCA_007095845.1 Microcystis aeruginosa Ma_MB_S_20031200_S102 | reverse complement strand
CTTGTCGATTAAGAAATGTTACAAATTACATGGGTACATGAAGAAAAGTTAAGGGGTGTATCCATTGATAGATAAGGGTTTTCGGCTATTATGGTATATATGTATGGGAGAAGTTCAGTTATTAAAAACTGATTATTTATTCTCCGTTTTGCCCTTTGCATGAGTAGAAAACGGGTTTCTCCGAGAAACCCGTTTTCTGTGCGTTCCTCAACGGATTTAGTATCACGGCTGAAGTCTGCCCTGTGCCTGACCCCAGCCTAGACATTTTTCAGCAAAACCTACCTATCAAAAAACCCAGCGGGAAAATTTCCCCACTGGGTCAAAAAGGCAAAAGTAAAGAATTATTTCTGATCAGCCTTTTTGCTTGACTTATCACCCATTTTGTACTTACGCAAGAAGCGATCGACCCGGCCTTCCGTATCGATCATCTTCTGGGTTCCCGTATAAAAAGGATGATTACCCGACCAAACCTCCACATGAATTTCTGGTTTTGTCGAACCCACCGTCATCACCAGTTCACCATTACAGATCACCTTCGCTTCCGGATACCAAGTAGGATGAATTTTTTTCGGCATAATAAACCTCTCTATTAACCTAACGTTTCGAGTATTGAGGCGCTTTACGCGCTTTGTGAAGACCGTATTTTTTCCGTTCCTTCGCCCGGGGATCCCGAGTCAGATAACCTTCACTCTTGAGGGGAGGACGATTTTCCGGCGCTAATTGACATAAAGCTCTAGCGACACCTAATTTCACCGCGTCCGCTTGGCCGGTCAAACCACCGCCCTCGGCCTTAACGATGATATCATACTCGTTTTCCAGTCCCAAAGTCTCCAGAGGAGCCTTAATCGTCTGGATATAGGTGGGAATGCGGTTAAAATGGGTTTCTCCATCGCGACCGTTAACGGTAATTGCCCCCGTCCCCGGCACGAGACGCACGGAAGCGACCGCCGATTTGCGTCGTCCCGTTCCCCAATAAACTACCTTATTTTTACTGTCCGTGGCTTGCATTGACTTAATTTCCTCCTGCGGGAATCGTATTAATCGCTAAAACTTCCGGTTGTTGTGCCTGATGGGGATGTTCCGCACCGGCATAAACTTTCAGTTTCGTGAACAATTTCCGACCTAAGCTATTTTTCGGGAGCATTCCCTTAACAGCGTGTTCGATAATCCGTTCGGGAATGCGTTTTTGCAGTTTATCGAAGGTTTCTACCTTCATACCACCCGGTCTGCCGGAGTCGCGGCGATAAACTTTCTGTTGGCGTTTTTTGCCCGTCACCGTCACTTTTTCGGCGTTAATAACAATGACAAAATCCCCCGTATCCAGATGGGGGGTGAAGGTGGCTTTATTTTTGCCCCGTAGAATCATCGCGATTTCGGTGGCCAGACGACCTAGACGCTGATCGGCCGCATCAATGACGTACCATTTCTGCTCTAGAGTCTCTAAATTTGGTAGCGGTGTTTTGTTCATGGTCAGTTTGCCTTGCTTTACAAAAATTAATTTTTTTTATTGCCCACCTGGGGGTTAGGGTTTTAGGGTTTTAGGGTTTTAGTTGAAATTTCCCTATCTCCCTATTTCCCTATTTCCCTATCTCCCTATTCCCCTATCCCCTCTGCTCGGAAATAATAAAGAGGCTGAGTCTCGAACCAGACGCTATCGGCCAGGGGAAAATCGGCGTAACCCACCCGCAGTAAACATAGTCCTTTAGCTGGTGCGGCGTATTTGACCAATTCTCGGCGCTGATTGACCCAGATGTCGGTAAAGTTTTCTAGCGATCGCTCACCAGTTCCCACCTCCACCAACATTCCCACCAATAGGCGCACCATACCGTACAAAAAGCCATTGGCTTGAATTTCCATCTGTACAAATGGCCCTTGACGGTAGCATTCCACCCCCTGTACTTCTACCCAAGAATGGTCACGGCTAGAGTTGGCACGGTGAAAGGCGGCCAGATGGTGCTTACCCAATAAGGGAGCCAGGGCCCTGGCCATCAAATCAGCATCGAGGGGACGATGGTAGTAGTGCCAACTAAAGGGACTAACAAAGAGATTGGGGATGGAGTCGGTATAGAGGGTGTAACGATAACGTCGCCAGAGGGCCGAGAAACGGGCGTGCCAGCGATCCGGAACCTGGGCCGAGGCCCGAATGACGATATCGTCATCTAGCCGAGCATTGAGAACCTTAGCCCAATGGGCAGGTGGGATCGGACTCTGCTGCTGGAAATGGGCAACCTGGGCGGCGGCGTGAACACCGCTATCGGTACGTCCGGCCCCGTGCAGAGTGACGGCATGACCGAGAATATCGGCCAGAGCCTTCTCGATTTCCTCCTGCACGCTCCTGTGATGGGGTTGCCTTTGCCAGCCGTGGAAATTAGTTCCCACATACTGGATAACTAGGGCGATCCGCGACTGGGGGCAAGCTGTCATCGTTACATCAGTTCGATAATCGCCATGGGGGCATTATCCCCGCGACGGCGTAGGGTACGCACGACCCGGGTATAACCGCCGTTACGGTTGCCATAACGGGCTTGGGCGCCTTCAAAGAGGGCGTGAACCAGTTGTTTGTCGTAGATGTAGCCCATAGCTTGGCGACGAGCGCTCAGGGAACCGTCTTTAGCTAGGGTGATAATGTGGTCTACCTCTGCTCGCACCGCTTTCGCTTTCGCTAGAGTGGTGGTGATCTGACCATGTAGAATTAGCTGGGTGGCCAAGCTGCGCAGCAGTGCCTTTCTTTGGTCAGCCGGCAGACCCAATTGAGGCACTTTACACCGATGTCTCATGGTATTTTCCTGGAATTGGGTTTACTTGCTTTTTTCTTGGGGTAGGGTGATACCTAACCGTTTTTGTAGGGCTTCAATGACTTCTTCGGCCGATTTCTGCCCAAAGTTTTTGATTTCTAAGAGATCTTCTTGGCTGTAATCGAGGAGGTCGGCTACGGTGTTGATCTGCGCTCGCTTTAGGCAATTGTAGGCGCGCACGGATAATTGTAGTTCCTCGATCGGAATTTGGTTTTCTTGGTTGATCTCTTGGTCGTCAAAGTTACCAGAGGATTCGAGGGCGTTGAGATCCTTGAGCGGGTTAAAGAGATTAACCAGCATATCAGCCGCTTGGGAAAGGGCTTCTTTGGGGTTAATGCTCCCGTTTGTCCAAATTTCTAAGAGCAGACGATCTCTAGCTTGACCGCTTTCGGAACGGATATCTTCGACGCTGTAGTTGACTTTGGTTACGGGCATAAAAATCGAGTCGATTTGCAGAAAGTCTAGCGAAGTGGCTTCGTCTTTACTGCGATCAATTGCCCGGTAGCCTTTGCCTTTTTCCACACGAAATTCCATCTCTAGCTTGGCCCCTTCGGCCAGGGTGGCGACGTACTGATTGCGATCGACTATCTCAACTTCTGAGGGTAAATCGAATTGTGCCGCCACTACTGTCGCCGGTCCAGTTGCCACTAAACGCCCGATTTGGGTTTGATTGGTGTAGCTTTTGAGGATGATTTCTTTCATGTTGAGCATGAGTTCCATCACGTCCTCGCGTACCCCCTCGACGGTGGCAAATTCGTGATTGACTCCCGCGATCCGCAGGGCCGTCACGGCCGCTCCTTCCAGATTGGAAATGAGAATCCGTCTTAGGGCATTACCTACGGTCGTACCCTGGCCTCTTTCCAGAGGTTCTAGTACGAATTTACTGTACTGACTCTGATTCTTGTAAGTTTTTGCTTCTACACACTCGATTTGAAATTGCGCCACCGATTGACCTCCCTTGTTCAGTTATCAGTTATCAGTTATCAGTTATCAGTTTTCTTTGGCTTTCAGCCTTTAGCTTTCGGCGTTCGGCTTTTTGAGCAGATGGTCTTTGACGACCGGATTCTGCTGCTGATGCGCTCAAAGCTAACGGCTGCTGGCCTCAAGATCTCTGTCACCTGAAAAAGCTGTTCACTGTTTACACTCTCCGGCGTTTGGGAGGACGACAACCATTGTGGGGGATAGGAGTCACGTCCCGGATCAGGGTGATTTCTAATCCTGCTCCTTGCAGGGCTCGGATTGCGGTTTCCCGTCCTGCCCCGGGGCCACTAACCATCACTTCTAGTTGACGCATTCCCTGTTCGATCGCTCGGCGGGCCGCGTTATCAGCGGCGGTTTGGGCGGCGAAGGGGGTTCCTTTTTTGGCTCCTTTGAAACCACTCGATCCCGCCGATGCCCAAGAGATCACATCGCCCTTGGTATCGGCGATCGTGACAATGGTGTTGTTGAAGGTCGATTGAATGTGAGCGACTCCGGTAGGAATATTTTTCTTCTGTTTTTTCGGTCCGGTTTTTTTGGTTGGTCGCGCCATAGTTTTTCTTGATTGGGGGATATCGCAATGAATAAAAAATTATTTCTTGGAGGGGGCTTTTTTCTTCCCTGCCACTGTCACCCGACGACCGCGACGGGTCCGCGCATTGGTTCGCGTCCGTTGCCCGCGCACGGGTAATCCTAGCCGATGCCGACGACCTCGATAGGTGCCGATATCGGCGAGGCGTTTGATGTTCATCGCCTCCCAGCGTCTCAAATCCCCCTCGATTTGATAATTTGTTTCGATATAAGTCCGTAGCGCCGCCACGTCTTCATCGCTGAGATCCTTGACCCGAGTGTCAGGGTTAACACCCGTCGCGGATAAGACTTCTTGGGAACGCGATAGACCCACTCCGTAGAGGTAGGTCAGGGCTATTTCCACACGCTTATCGCGAGGTAGGTCTACACCAGCTATCCTTGCCACGCTTTTTTTTTCTCCCTATGAACGATTTTTTTTCCAAAAACGACTACAATTAACGGTAACGATTCTCTGCCCCAAGACAGTGACTTTGGTGGTTTAACCTTGTCTCTGTTTGTGTTTGGGGTTAGAACAAATTACCATGACTCGACCGCGCCGACGGATGACGCGGCACTTTTCGCACATTTTTTTGACAGACGCTCTAACTTTCATGCCTAACTATTTTGGCAACACTGCAAGCTTATTATTATATCAGATTTCTTTTACCTGTGTCACCTATTTTTTTTAAATAAATTTGGCTGCTTATTAGGCTTTTTGGCTTTTCTGCCCCTCTTTATCGCTATTTTTTCTGATTTTTCAGGCGATAGGTAATTCTGCCTTTGGTTAGGTCGTAGGGTGTGAGTTCCACTTTGACTCGATCGCCGGGGAGGATTTTGATATAATTACGACGGATTTTGCCGGATATATGGGCTAAGACGTTGAAACCGTTATCTAAATCTACCCTAAACATGGCGTTAGGCAAAGATTCGGTGACGGTTCCTTCCATTTCGATGAGATCTTGTTTAGACAAAGTTAATTCCTCAAATTTACTGGAGACAATTTAATGATCGGCAGCAGCAACCGTGCTGTTAGCACAATCGCCCCAATATAGCTTATCACTGATCAGTTATTAGTGATCAGTGATTCAGATGCGAGTTTTCAGTTCACAGCAAAAAAGCACCCTATCTTCCCTCTCTCATCTCCTGACTCCACTCTCCACCCCCATCTCCCCACTACTAGGCAGTATTTAAGGAGTAATATTTAGATAATCAAAAGCTTAACATTGCCGTCTTTTCACTGATTACTGATTACTGTTTACTGTTGACTGAAAAGCTAGATTATTCTACGACAATTCGCCATTCATGGAGTTCGTATTCCACACAACCATTCTCGATTAAAGGATCGCGAACTATAATTGCTTGGGCTTCCTCAAGAGAATCGGCCTTAAATAATAACATTCCGCCGCCCCTTTCTGCCCAATAACCACTTTTTGCTGCTCGTCCTTGGCTAATTAAATCACGCACATAGTCCTTATGGGCGCTGACATAGCGATCGAAGGTAGTTTTATCAACAATGCCTTTTTCTATCTTGACAAACCAGGGCATAAATTTCCAGTAGGCTAGGACGGATTAACAACCCTATAATTATACCGATTAATCTTGGCCGTCGATGGTGCAATGTAACAGAGCTATACAATTAGCTAGAGTTGTGGAAGACTGCTAGAATCGAGGTGACAGCTTCATTTCTGTAGCTTTGCTTGTTTCCATGAATCAACCCCAGGGATCTCTATTTTTTATCGCGCTTTTGCCGCCGCCAGAAGTACAGGAAATTGCCACAAAAATCGGCGTTGCTGATTTAGGGTATGATTGAGGAGGAAGGCGATCACCCAAAAATACCCATTATCAAACTCAGAAATTATGCAATGTCCTGAATGTCAATCCAATCATATCAATAAAAATG
>SFBI01000215.1 GCA_007095845.1 Microcystis aeruginosa Ma_MB_S_20031200_S102 | reverse complement strand
AATATGCGCGCCGTTTTGGAGTTGACCATTGGTATCGCTTTGCGCTCGCAAAGATTACACTGGAATTTACCATCTTTGAGTACACCTGTTCAATGTGAGAGATGGAGTGATTTAATGCCGTTGATGACTTGGCAACTTTGGTTAGCCAAAGATTTAGTAACAGATTATCATCTTCCCTGGCAAAAACCACAAACAAATTTAACTCCTGAAAAAGTGGCACAATCCCTATTTTCACTTTTAGTGGAGATTGATTCACCTGCCCAACCACCCAAAACCAGAGGAAAGTCTCCTGGCTGGGAAAAAGGTCGCAAACGAAGTAAAAGAAATACCTATCCTACCGTAAAAAAACGATATTCTCCCACTAAAAAATCGCAAAAGAAAGCATCCTAACTCTACTTTTTGCTTCAAGATTTTTGATTTCAGCTATTTTCATAAAGCTGGATTATTTTTGGCTGACTTTTTTAGTCTAAACTACAGTTACCTAATTTTCAGGAAAAAAGTCCCTCAATTTTCCCCCTGATCACTCCCATGCCTGGTACTTTTTGATTGACAAAAAGTCTAAGAGTCTTACCCAACAAGGTTTTTATCATTATTCAGCCAGCCCTAAATAAAAATAATCTCCTGAATTCTGACTCCTGACTCCTGAATACAGCTATTTTTTCAACTGCTTAACCGCTTGATAGATTTCGGGTAAACGCTTGTAAGCGGCTGCTACCTTGAGGAATAGTTTATGGGGGATAGCAGGAGAGCCGGAAACCATTTCTCCTGCACCAATATCGTTGTGAATGCCAGCCTGAGCGGTTGCGATCGCACCATCTCCGATCGCTGCTTGATTGGCAATGCCCACCTGTCCTGCTAAAATAACGCGATTACCCACTTTTACGCCCCCTGCCATGCCTACCTGTCCTGCTAGGGCGCAAGCTTGGCCAATTTGGCAATTATGGGCAATATGGACGAGATTATCGATCTTAGTCTGGCTACCGATGCGGGTTTCTCCCACTGCCGGACGATCCACGGCACTATTACAGCCAATTTCTACCCCATCTTCTAGGACTACGATACCCGATTGTTCCATCTTAAACCAGCCTTCGGGAACTGGCACAAAACCGAAGCCCTCCGCACCAATAACAGCGCCACTGTGGATAACGCAATCATTGCCGATTTCTACCCGTTCATGGATAGTACAGTTAGCGTGGAGAATTGTGCGATCACCAATATGCACCCCAGGGTAAATAACGGCGTTAGGATGAATGCACACCCCATCACCGAGGATGACATTCGCTTCCACCACAGCATGGGCCCCGATGGCCACTTTATGACCGATTTTAACCGATGGATGCACCACGGCGGTGGCGTGAATGTAGGGTTGAGGCTGAAAGGGTTGATAGAATAATTTGATGGCGTGGGCGAATAAAAGTCGGGGATTGGCACTAGCTAACCAAGCGATGCCCCGTTCGTCGGCCTGTTGTTGTAAATTGGCATCTAGGGGCAGAATTAGGGCAGTAGCCTCAGTTTTGACCACAAAGGCAGCAAATTTTCCTCCTTCGATATAGCTGATGGTATCAACTAGGGCGGTTTCGATGGGAGTTATGGCTTTAATTTGGGGATTTCTGTCGGGATAGGCAGTTAAACTGTGAGCAGAGACTAAATGGCTTAATTTTTGGGCAATTTCACTAAATTTCATAGATATATATTGCGATCAAGATAGGGCTTATCCTAGGATAGTTTAAAACTATACCGATAATCTTGTCGTTATTATAGTCAAAAAAGTTGCTAGTTTTTTAGGGAATGATCCCTGTTTTCCATTTCCATAAAGCCGATCTCGATCTAGAGCGGTTTTGGGGATAAGTTTGCTCTCTCCAAAACCGATTGGTTTTAGTTTTTACCCCTCGATCGAGTTGATAAAATTGACCCGAACAGTATTAAGCTGATCAGAGTTGATGCTTCGGGAACTGTTTGAAAATCTAGGTTGAAAATTCCTGACTCTCCTTCGGAATCTTCATCGGTTATGGTAATTGAAGATACAACAGACCGCTATTTTTTAATCAAGAGGGAAAAGATAGATGCGCCAAAACTGCTTGTATGTTGATTTAGCATAAAGAGTAACAAAGAGCCGACATCGCTAATTTATCTACTTAATCATCTTTTCCCTGAGTATGGCATAGTTTTTAAAAAATGTGAGTTGTATTCTTGAGGTCGGGAGTCGGGAGAGCCGTTCCTTTTGTTGCAAATTGTTACAATTGGTTACAGCACACATTTGACACCACCAACAGGTGCTACACTAGGGGATCCGTTCAACCCCAAAAAACAATGACTACTGCAACCAATCCGACCACTGGAAAGACCCTTTCTCGTTGCAAGATCATCCTCGACCATTTTCCTGATTTAGATCCTAAAATTCGCGAGGAAATTTATGACGCATTTATCCGGGCTAAAGCCGACGGGCAAACCCAGGCAGAAGTCTTTGAAATGTTCGCCACTAAGTATAACCAAAGCCCCGAACTCAAGGCTCAAATCCAGAAAGTTATGGATGAAAATTAATTGCTGAGATATTCCTACACCGTATGCGTCAGCATACAGTGTGGGAAGATATCAGCTTTTGCCAAGTTCCGTTAATTTTAACTCTCGCGCTCTAACTCAAAGGTGACCGTGAGTCCCCATCTTGGGGGAATTTCTGTCAAAGTTCTTGATTAAAATGGTATCCAAGACAAACATACTAGATCTCTGTGATCGTGCTTCATTTATGCACAGAGAAAAGATAGCAGTCGTTTGCGGATCGACGATCCTACGATATTCGGATATCAACCGATTATCATCCATATTATCAGCGTCTCTTCTCAAACTTGGAGCGAGAAAGGGTGATCGGGTTGCTCTCTGGATGAATAAAGGCATAAATCTTCCCATCGGTGTGCTGGGAATTCTCAGAGCGGGCTGCACTTTTATAATCATATCGGAGCGAGAGCCAGTTGAGCGTGTTATGCTTATGCTCAAGCAGGCGGATTGCAAATTTGTTCTCTGTACGCAAAATAATATTAACCAACTTCCCATAATTCAAACAAAAGCTTTTGTAATTGATCAGCTTTTGTCCGTCGATAACGAGCCAGAAACATCACAGACATTGTTTCTAGACAGAAAAGATGACGATATTGCCTACATTATTTTTACATCAGGATCAACTGGCAAACCCAAACCTGTAGTTATTAGCGACTCGGCTCTGACCCACTATATAAAATGGTTTGCCCACCGACTTCGGCAAGAAGCCGATCTGATTGATTTGCCCCTTTCATCTTCTCCTTGTTTTGCCGCAGGAATCTCCCAGCTTTTCGCCCCCCTAGTGCTAGGCCGAACACTTCACATTCTTCAAGATGAAATCGTTAAAGACCCACCAAAGCTCTTTGAATGGTATCGTTTGAATCCTAGTTTCGGACTATATTGCGTCCCCACCTTATGGCGAGAATTCCTGAACTTCGCCGAACGACAGCATGAGTTAGGTTACAATTTAACTCCGCCGCGAGGGGTGTTTCTCTCCGGTGAGGCGGCCAGCGTGGAAGACTTATCGAGAGCGCTCAATCTCTGGCCTTGGCTCCGCCTCTGGAATCTTTATGGGCCAACGGAGTATGTTGCTAACGCCAGTGCTGGCGAATTAATTTCTGGACAAACTGTGAGCCTCGGACATCCGATTGATGAGACCGAGTTATTGCTACTCAACGAGCGCCAGCAATTAGTCAATCCGGGCGAAAGTGGTGAGATTTGGCTCAGCGGACCTGGATTAGCCAACGGCTATCTAAACGATCCCGATCAAACTGCCGAGCGATTTGTGGAAAACCCATGGCGGCGCGGACAACGGATTTTCCGTACCGGCGACTATGGAATTCTCGGTGATGACGGTTTTGTCCACTTCTTGGGACGACAGGATTCTCAGATCAAAGTGCGGGGTCATCGAGTCCAGTTAGAAGAGATTGAGGCAGTGATCTCAGCCCATCCCCTTGTGCAGCAGGCCGCAGTGAGACAATTCGAGCCAGCATCAGCGATCGCTGCTTACATAGCAATCAAGCCTAAAGTAACCTTGGAGCCAAGTGAGCTTAAGACTTATATTCAGGCTAGGCTACCTGATTATATGATGCCTGGTAGTATTACTCTAATGGATCGGCTTCCTCAACTAGCAAACGGAAAAATTGATCGAAACTTCCTCCCGCGTCCAAGTAGCGAAAGGGGTGAGCTTAGTTATAACTATGTTCCACCTGAAGACCCTCTGGAAGCCCACATCATCAGGATATGGGAACGGGTGCTTAGGATACAAGGTGTGGGGGCTAACGATGACTTTTTCGATCTGGGAGGAAACTCTCTCCGAGCGATTGCGGCGATCGCCCTGATTCGGGATGAACTTAAGTACGACATCTCGCCGACTGAATTCTTCAGTTACTCTACTCCCAAAAAACTCGCAAAAGTTACCCGTAATCCTGTTCAATTAACGGCTCCGAGGCCGACAAATGAAGTGCGTTGTCACGAAAACCAAGAAGCATTATGGTTACTCCATAATGCCTTTCCCAGTTCACGCGCTTACAATCTGCAATTCACAATTAGCTTTGAGGGGCCGCTTAACGTAGATGCCCTGGAAAAAGCGATAAATCTTACCGTGACTAGACATGATTCCCTGCGGTGTGTATTTGTCGGGGTCAAGGAACCAGAGTTAGTCATTGAATCGCCACAGTGGATACCCCTGCCAATCCTTGATCTCCAAGAAGAGCAATCCTTCATCGCCCTTCAACAACTAGAGCGAAAACAGCGTTTGGCTCTAGAAGCAAGGCCACCTGTGCGCTTCAAGCTTTGTCGGCTCAATGAATTGTTACACAAACTGTTAGTGACAGTTCACCACATCATCTTTGATGGGGAGTCGGTATTGCTGTTCTTTGAAGAACTAATAGACAATTATACCAGTAGCAGCGGCGACCCTAAGACCGAGCCTCCTGGGGCAAATCATTTCAGCGACTGGCTCAACCGCCATCATGGGAGAATGATGTCGGCTCAACGGGAAATTGCCCTTGACTTTTGGCGGGAACGTCTGCAAGGAACCCCACATCTGCGAGGAGTCCCCAGCGATTATCCGCGCTCCCCTCAGCCGAATTTTAGTGCATCTGTTCTTCATCAGACCCTTGCTGGCCCTCTGGTGGCAAGGCTCAAAGAAATTGCCAAAGAAGAGCGTTCAACCCTATTTATGGTAATGTTCGCTGGCTTTGCCATGGTGCTGGCGCAGTACACCAATCAGCAGGATGTATTGGTTGGTGTACCAGTGGCTAATCGAGGTCAAGCCGACACCCAGAAAACAATTGGCTATCTGGCCAACCTGATGGTTTTGCGTTGCCAAGTCGAACCAAATCTCACTTTTCGTGAATTTCTACATGAAGTTCGTGACATCACACTTGCCGCCCTCAACCATCAATGGCTACCTTTCGACACCCTGGTTCGTTCCCTGCCCAACGAGCGCCGAATTGGCAGCAATCCCTGGGTTAGTGTGAGTTTTGCACTGCACGAAGTGGCCGTGCCGCGGCTCATAGATGCAAATCTACTGGCCAAAGTGCAAGAAGAACCAGCCGCAGGCAGCAAATATGACTTTTCCCTAGAAAACTTTATCAGCGAAAACAGCATCGAACAGCGCTTGACCTATAACAAAGCACTTTTCGCAGAAGGCACGATGGCCAGATTGCAACAATCCTATATTGAACTGCTGGGACTAATCGCCGCTGATCCGAAAGATAAACTCGACCAATATCTGCCCTTATCTCCTGAAACGGCTCGAGAAATTACCGAGGATTGGAATGCCACGGAAGTCTCAATACCTGAAGACATTGGCATACACCGACTGGTGGAACTCAGTTGCCAACTCAGACCAGCAGCAGTGGCCGTGCGGGACACAAGCCAAACCCTCAGCTATGAAAATCTGGAACATCGCGCCAATCAGTTGGCACACTACCTGAAGCTCCTGGGAGCAGACATGGGTAGCAAAATCGGCATCCAGTTGGAGCCTTCGGCAGAGATGATTATTGCGATTCTGGCCGTATGGAAATTAGGAGCAGCTTATGTGCCACTCGATGCTGCCTATCCCCCCGAGCGGGTGAACTACATGATAGAAGACTCAGATATTGAGATTCTTCTCAGTGACGGACCTTTGCGCCTGAAGCGCCGATCCCGTACTAGGCAGGTATTACTTAGGGATAAACAGGAGCTAATCGAGTCCATGCCGGGGGATAGCAGCATCAGCGTAGCCGTTGCGCCTGAGGCGCTGGCGTACATTATTTACACATCAGGTTCAACAGGTAAGCCCAAGGGCGTTTGCGTTACTCACCGTGGGGTAGGGAATTATTTACTGTGGATGGCCCGCACCTTTCCTCTCGGTAGCGAAGACAGAGTATTGAACAAAACCTCAATCAATTTCGATATCTCAGTCTGGGAAATGTTACTACCTCTGGTGGTTGGGTCCCAGTTAGTAGTGGCGAGCCGTTGCGACATTAAAGACCCTGAATCTCTGGCATCCCTGATCCGCAATCAAGGAGTGACCCAGATCCAATTCGTCCCTTCGGCTTTGCGAGCATTTGTCGATGCTGGGGTGCTGGGCAAATGCCCAACCCTGCGACGAATCTTCGCTGGCGGGGAAGCTCTGCCTCTACGACTACAGCAGGATGTCTTCGCCACTTTTACCGGGGAGTTGCACAATCTTTACGGGCCCACCGAGGCCTCAATCTATTCATGTCACTGGATATGTCGGCGTGAGGAACCACTAAGAACAGTACCAATCGGCGGACCAATTAGCAACACTCAGATTCACATTCTCGATGCAGAGATGCGTCCGGTGCCACCGGGGGTTGCAGGGGAAATATATATCGGAGGCTTTGGCGTTGCCCAAGGGTATCACAACCAACCAGACCTGACATCGCGAGCCTTTGTCCCAGACACTTTCGCCCCTGAAACCGGCCGTCTTCTCTTCAAGACAGGCGATCAAGCCCGCCGCCTGGAAGCAGGAAGAATCGAGTATTTGGGCAGAAGTGACAAGCAAGTGAAGGTGCGAGGTCATCGCATTGAACTCGGAGACATCGAACAAAATCTGGCCACCCATCCAGACGTAGGCCATGTCCATGTCATCGTGCGCGAAGAGAATTCTGATGATATTCGTACCGTCGCTTATTTAACCAGCGCACCGGGCTCCCATCTCAACGAAGAGGAATTGAGAACCTATTTGCGCGCCAGACTACCTGAGTTTATGATTCCTCAACGATTCATGATTCTTTCGGAGTTGCCCCTGCTGCCAAACAACAAGATCAACCTTGCCGCCTTACCACAGCCCCAGCCGACTAAGAGGCGCGTAGCCAGTCTGAAGACAAAAACCCATAAGGAAGCAGCACTCACTTCGATCTGGGAGAAACTGCTGCAAACTACGCCGATTGGACCTGAAGACAATTTCTTCGATCTGGGCGGCCACTCACTTTTACTGGCAAGGCTTAGCCGTGAGATCAAAGAGCAAATGGGGGCATCAGTGACCATTGTCGATCTCTTCCGCTACCCGACAATTGCCGCAATGGCTCAACACCTCTCCCGTGTACAAACCCAGAAGCATTGAAACTCCCGACACCACCAATGAAGAATCCCAAGATGTATCAAGAACACTACTCAGAGGCGATTGCCATTATTGGCATGGCTTGTCGGATGCCAGGCGCACGAGACGTATCTGAATTTTGGCAGAACTTGTGTAATGGCGTGCAATCGATCACAACCTTTACGGAAGAGGAACTGAGAGCTTCTGGCATCCCGACCGAACTGATCAAGTCATCCCACTATGTGCGTAGACGCGGCATCATCGACGGCGCAGATCAATTTGATGCGGCCTTTTTTGGCTTTACTCCGCGAGACGCAGAACTGATCGACCCACAGCAGCGGGTGTTTCTGGAATGCGCCTGGCACGCGCTCGAAGATGCTGGTTATGTCCCCCAAGAAGTCGATGCCCGGATTGGAGTGTTCGGGGGGGTTGGCACTAACTGGCACCTGAGCCAAGTCGCCCAATCTAGCGTGGCCAAGAAATATGCCAGCGGCGCTTCAGTCGTGATCGGCAACGACAAAGACTATGTGACATCACGGGTTTCCTACAAGCTTGGCCTAGTCGGTCCGAGCGTCAATGTGCAGTCCGCCTGCTCCACTTCCTTAGTGGCAACCATTCTCGGCATGACTAGCCTAAGATCAAAGCAATGTGATCTCGTCCTGGCTGGCGGTGCAACGATTGAACTTCCCGAAAGGAAAGGCTATTTAGCACTAGAAGGGGGAATGGAGTCGCCTGATGGCCATTGCCGTCCCTTTGATGCTGGTGCCAATGGGACAGTGTTCAGCCGGGGTGCTGGGGTGATCGTGCTCAAGCGGCTGGCCGATGCTATACGTGATCGCGATCACATATATGCCGTGCTAGTGGATGGTGCGGTCAACAACGATGGCGCTGACAAAATCGGCTTTACCGCCCCAAGCATTTCCGGCCAGGTGGCACTCACCCTGAATGCCCTCAGTCGGGCGGGGCTATCGGCTGAACAACTCAGTTTCGTGGAGGCACACGGGACGGCAACTCCGCTGGGAGACCCAATTGAGGTTGAGTCCCTTACCCAGGCATTCCGCCATTACAGCGATCGCACTCAGTTCTGCGCCCTCGGTTCTGTTAAGGGTAATATCGGCCACACCGATGTGGCTTCGGGAGTGGCCGCTCTGATCAAGGCGGCAAAAACTGTTGAAGAGCGCCTACTTCCCCCATCATTGGGGTTTGCCAAGCCAAATCCAAATATTGACTTCTCTTCCAGTCCCTTGTTCGTCAATACCAAACTCCGCAAGTTGGCAGGGGAAGGAACACCAGTGCGAGGTCTAGTCAGTTCTTTTGGAGTTGGCGGCACCAATGCTTGTGTCGTGATTCAGGAACCTCCTACCCCTGAGATTCCCAAGCAAGTGCCAGAACAGAATATCGCCGTCCTCTCAGCCCGGACCGAAGAGGGACTGAGAACTCAGATAGCGCACCTCTCCCATCACCTTAGCAAGCACCCCGATCTCGATTCAGCGGCGATGGCCTGCACCCTTCAGATGGGACGACGACGGTTTAAACATCGCTGCGCGATTCCCTTTGCTAACCGACAGGAGTTGATTGAGCGTCTCAATTCTCCAGATGGGGCTGTAATCCGCTCTGTCTGCCAGCGGGAAGGTGATCCGATCACTTTTCTGTTTCCGGGACAGGGCAATCAATTCGTCGGGATGGGTGCGAATCAGTACCGACTGTTTTCGGCTTTTCGAGAGGTGATTGACTGCGGAAGCGAGTTCCTCAAACCAATGCTCGGAGTTGACCTCAGAGATTTACTGTTTCCGCCTGCTGATGAGAAGGAAAAAGCGAAGGTCTTGCTCGATCAAACCTACATCACCCAGCCCGCTCTTTTTCTCGTGAACTATGCCCAGGCGATGCTATGGCGCTCCTGGGGCATTGAGGCTGATGTGATGATTGGACACAGTGTTGGTGAGTATGTGGCGGCTTGCCTTGCTGGTGTTTTCGGTTTTGAGGATGCTCTGACACTGGTATCGACCCGCGCTCGACTGATCCAGGATTTGCCCGGTGGGTCGATGCTGGCGGTTTTGCTACCGGAAGCGGAACTATCAGGGCGACTGCCGCCAGATGTGGAAGTGGCTGCTGTCAATAGTCGCAAGATGACTGTGGTCTCCGGTCCGAATGAAGCGATCAAATTTTTTGAAATGCAATTGACAGAAGAGAAGGTATTTTCTCGCCATCTCAATACTTCCCACGCTTTTCATTCGGCGATGACGGAACCGGCGATGGGAGCTTTAGCCAGGCGATTTGTCGGGATCAGTCTCTCAGCACCGACGATTCCGATTGTTTCGACCCTTACTGGGGATTGGCTCACTGATGAGGAGGCTTGTGATCCTCTCTACTGGGTGCGACATATGCGGCAGCCAGTTCGCTTTGTCGATGCGCTCGACACTTTGTTGGCAACTGAGGAGTCTCACATTTTCCTTGAGTGTGGCCCTGGCTACTCCCTAGCTTCTTCAGTGAAGTCTTTACTTGATCGCCAACAGCATGACCGGGTGATCTGTTCCCAGCAGGGAATGCAGGATGTAGAGGATGATTTAGCTGCTGTGACGCGAGCAGTTGGCTCTCTTTGGGCGACTGGACGGCCAATCGACTGGAAGGCTTTTTACGCCGAGGGGTTTCCAGGGCGAGTGTCTTTACCCGGTTATCCTTTCGAGCGCCAGAGTTTTGCCCTCGATTTCACGACAGAAAAAGAAAAGGATGGGGACTTAGGGACTGATCCTAGTGAGCGCAAGTCGGATCTGGGGGACTGGTTTTATGAGTTGGGCTGGACTCGTACCGCCTCACCGGGTTTTCTTAATCCTCCGGCTACTGAAGCTGTACCGCAGACGGGATGCTGGCTTTTGTTTGATGACAACAATGCTCTAAGTCAGGAGATTGTGACTGTACTAGAGGCGCGTGGTGAGGAGATAGTTCGCGTGGAGCAAGGTTCAGCTTTTGCTGCGAGCAAGGGTGGATTCGTGATCCGCCCAGCGGTGCGGGAAGATTATGATCAATTGCTGACGGCGCTGAAAGAGAATAATCAACGACCAACCCGCATCTTACATCTCTGGAATAGTTGTGGGGCCGATGATCATAGCTGGGTCGATGACCCAGAAGCGGCTCGAATACTTGCTTTTGATAGCCCGATGTATCTGGAACAGGCGCTGATCGCTCAGGGACTGCCCGGAATGGTGCGTTTACTGGTTGTTACCCGTGGGGTTCATAGCGTCGCCGGAGAGCCGATCTGGGCGCCTTTGCGGGCGCTGGCGACAGGACCTTGTAGAGTTATTGCCAAGGAGTTTCCGACAATTCAAGGACGGATGCTTGATGTAAGTTCTCATCCCGATCTGGCTTTTCAATTGGTTAATGAGGCAGAACTCGATGTTGACGATACAGTCGTGGTTTATCGAGGAGGACGACGATTTATTGAAAGCTGGCATCCCCTGCGATTACCGCCAGGTGAGGGATTGGCGAAGACGCTCAAAGCTGGTGGAACTTACCTGATTACTGGGGGATTGGGGGCTTTAGGCCTTTTCTTCTCGAGAATTTTCGCCGAGACAGTGCCAGTAAATCTGGTGTTAGTCAGCCGAAGCACAGTCCCCCCACGGGAAAATTGGGAAAGATTGCTCGAGAGTGGTGATGGCAATCCTCAGTTGAGCGATCGCATTGAACAACTTCTGGCGATCGAAGCAGCAGGAGCCGAGGTAGTGATTGCCCAAGCTGATGTGACTGATCTCCACAGGATGAAGGAGGTTGTCAACCAGGTGTGTGAAAGGTTTGGCAAAATCGACGGGGTGATCCATTCTGCTGGTAATGCTGGCGGGGGAATTATCGCCCTTAAGACCCCAGAGATGGCGAGGGAAGTTCTTGAACCTAAAGTTCAGGGGACTCGCGTGATTGAGCGGCTTTTTGGCGATCGGGATCTCGACTTCATCTGGCTTTTTTCTTCGGTAACGGCGGTACTGGGAGAAGCAGGACGGGTCGATTACTGCGCCGCTAATTCCTATATCGATGCAGTGGCTCAGTCATGGAACCAAAAGCGCCCTGGACTGTTCCGCTCCCTCGGCTGGGCGGCTTGGGCAGAAATTGGCATGGCTTCTCGCTGGGAAGATGCGAAGGCGAAACGCCAATCTGGCAAGCGAGTTCAGCGAGTTGAAGCTGGTGAATGGCTGCGACTGCTCTCATCTGAGGGCCACGACGAGATCTATGAGGTACTGATTGATCCAGAGGCAGACTGGATCATCACCGAACATTTGGTGTCTGATACGCCAACGCTTGTTGGGGCATCATTTCCTGAATTTCTCTGGCGCTTTGCCGCTTATCGGCATTCAGGTGAACCAGTGCAAATTAAAAACGCTTATTTTATTGCACCGATGATGTTCACCAAAGGAGAGCAACGTCGGTTAATGCTGTTTGTTAAGGGACAAGAGGGACGCTACAAATTCAGCTTCAGGAGTCGTCCTGCTGATTCACCTACTGTTTGGCAAGACCATTTTATGGGGGATCTGGTGATCACTGGCAGAGAACCCCATCAGCAAAATCTGGCAATGCTGCTGGCCAAATTCCCTCCGAGAGAAACAAATCCTTATAATTCTCTTGATTGCACGGCCGAAGACGGCACTCCACTTTTAACTTATAGCGAGCGTTGGCGCACTCTCTCGGAACTGGCTGAAGTCGATGGCCACTGGCTGGCTAAACTTCAGCTTGACCCGCAATATGCGGTGGATTTTGCGGCTTTCTCGTATCATCCAGCCCTGATGGATGTGGCGCTGGCTTGTGGAGGCTTCAGAATGGGGTTTTCTGGAGAAATGAAAGGTTTATATTTGCCCTACTGCTACAAACAGATGAAGCTTTGGCGGCCGATTCCCCCAGTGGTGTGGAGCCAGATACGGCTGACTAGTCCCTATACACTAGGGGCTGATACTATTTCATTTGATGTGACAGTGCTTGACGCTTCCGGTGAGATTTGTGTAGAGGTAGAAGGATTTATCTTAAAAAAAGTTGATATTGCTGCCCCTCTGGTGAAGTCTTCTGTTGCATCTGTTCCCAAGGAGGAGGTAAAAAACGAAGACATTACACCAAAGGAAGCACTGAACCTGCTCAACCGATTGCTCGAACAGGCGGGAAAACAACGAAGCACGGCCCCGATGGCACACTTGCTAATCACGACGAAGGATTTGGCTTGGCAAATCGCCGACGGCTCCCCTCGTGTGAGGGCAGAGGTCATCCGTGAGCAGATGTCGGCACCGGCGAACACGGTGGGGCAAGTTTTCTCCCGGGACGATTTGCTAACCCCATATCAAGCCCCGGCCAATGAAATTGAAACGGCGATCACAGAAATTTGGCAAGGCATTCTTGGCATTCAGCAGATTGGGGTCAATGACCAATTCGTTGAATTAGGGGGAAATTCCCTGTTAGCAATTCAGATGATTGCGATTACCAGTGAGACATTCCAAATCGATCTGGCCGTCGATTCCTTCTTCAAGGAACCTACCATCCGAGGCCTCGCCGAAGTAGTAATTAACCAACTAATCGCCATGACCGATCCAGAAATTCTGGAAGCCCTTATCTCTCAATTGGAGGACTGATAATGACAGACATTGCTGGTCGCATCGCCAAACTCCCGCTCAAAGATCGTGCCAAGCTGCTAAGCGATCTCCAACGGGATCGGCCAACAGTCCCAACGCGAGGAACCTTCAGCCATCCCTCCGACTGGCCCAATGCCAAAATCGGTCTAAAACAGTCCGCCAACCTAGACGATCTGGGATTTGAAGAGATGGCTCTGCAACCTCCCGGCCCTGGACAAATCCAGGTTCGCGCCCGCGCCATCAGCATCAACTTCCGAGACCTAATGATCGCCATGGCACTCTATCCGCCCACGCCAGGAGTACCTTCAGTAATGGGCTCCGACTACGCCGGAGAAGTAGTCGCTTGTGGTTCTGGAGTAGAAGAGTTCTCGCCAGGCGATCGGGTAATGGTGCTTTCAGCCGGAGACACAGCCCCTGATGGGAAGCTCCTTGAAGGCACTCACTTCTGTGCTGTGCCTAATGTCTGGGCCTTCCAGGCGGTGCATATCCCGCCCAACCTCAACTTTATCGAAGCTGCCAGCATTCCGACGGCGTTCCTCACTGCTTTTTACGGACTGGAGTCTGTCGCTCGTGTGCAGGGAGGGGAACGGGTTCTGATCCATACAGCTACGGGTGGAGTCGGACTAGCGGCGATCGAGATTGCACAGGCGCGTGGGGCTGAGATCATGGCGACCGCCGGTTCAGAAGCAAAGCGGGATTACCTTCGCCAGAGAGGCATCCTCCAAGTCTTTGATTCTCGCTCCCTTGCCTTTGCCGACCAGATCAGTGGCGGGGTGGATATCATTCTCAACACCCTATCGGGCGAGGCGGTAGCGCGTGGGTTAGGGTTGATGCGTCCCTTTGGGCGGTTCCTGCAAATTGCCATGAAAGACCAGGCATTGGGCGAGACGCTGCCGATGAGTGCCTTTCGTCTCGGGTTGAGCTTTACCACCATCAATCTCTCCCTTTTCTTGTTTAACCCATCGATGTTGAAACGAATATTCAAAGAGCTTGCCGACGGTTTGGCTACCGGAATTTGGCGACCAACTCCCATTACCACCTTCCCGCCAGAAAAGATTGGAGCCGCCTTGCGTTTGATGTCACAATATCGTCACATTGGCAAGATCGTGATCGATTTGGAGGCAAGAGCATGACTGACTCCCTCGCCCGTCGGCTTGCTGCCCTTTCGCCTGATCGGATTAAAACTCTAGTCGGCTCTCTGGACAAGAAGACCCCCTCCCTACCGAGGATGCCGCGCACTCCCAACCAGTGCTATGCGCTCTCCTCGGCCCAAGAGCGCCTGTGGTTCCTCAGTCAGTTGTCGCCAGAGAGTCCAGCCTTCAATAATCCGGCGGCGATTAAAATGTACCCAAGGGAGCCACTGGATCAGGGGCGGTTACAAAAAGCCCTGGAATCGATGGGGGAGCGCCACGAAATCCTGCGAACGACTTTCCATCTCGACGGGGGAAAGCCCGTGCAGGCAATCCATCAGACCCTACCTCTCACCCTGGAGTGGCAAGATCTGCGTTACCTCGGCGAGCAAGAACGGCAGCAGGAAGCGCTGGGGATTGCGGTCGAGGAGGGGCGTGCCAAATTTGACCTAACGCAGGGTCCGCTGCTGCGGCTCAAGGTACTCCAATTAGGAGAACTGGACTATTTTTTGCTGATCACTTCCCATCATTTGATTTCAGATGGCTGGTCGAACGCGATCTTTGCTAGGGAACTATCGGCTCTGTACGCAGGCCAACAGCTTCCTCCCCTCGAGATTCAATATATTGATTATGTGGAGTGGGAGCGTAATTGGCTGACGAGTGAGGCGTGCGCCGAGCAACTGCGATTCTGGCGCGAGAATCTCAATCCCCAGGCATCGCCTCTATCGTTACCGCTAGATCAGCCAAGGCCTCGGGCAATCAGTCACCAAGGAGCGATGGAGACGCGTCCACTTTCGACGGGACTGGCGGAACGGCTGCGGTTATTCGCTCGCCAGGAGCGGCTGGGTTTGTTTCCCCTCATGATGAGCGCCCTCGCGGTGCTGCTCAGTCGTTACACTGGCGCTAAAAAGATTCCCATCGGTACAATCACGGCAAACCGCAACGAGCGTGAGTTCCAGAAGCTAATGGGACCCCTACTGAATACACTGGTTGTCTCATGTGAGCTAGAAGAGGGCGACACCTGGGGCAAACTGCTGCGTCGCCAGAGCCAAATCTGTAATGAGGCACTGGCAAGGCAGCAATTGCCGTTCAACAAACTTCTCAATTCTTTGGAAGTAAGTCGTGATCTCGGTGTGCATCCTCTGTTCCAGGTCATGCTCGTCATCCAAAATGTTCCGTCCCAATATCAAGCTGGGGAGATGAGGACTGAGGTGGTCAAAGTTGATTATCAAACCACCAAACTCGACTTGAATTTCTGGGTTGAAGAGATCAATGACTCTATAGTGCTGACATTGTACTATGCCAGTAACCTCTTTGAACGAATAACGATCGAGCGGTTTCTTAATCACTTCGAGGATGTGCTGCTCTGTGTTGTTGACTCGACGGACTCACTAATCGCCGATGTGGCTTTTTCTGGGACATTAATTCCCGAGTCGCCTCCTCCCCCAACCGTCACCGAGAGCCTGATTGAACGGTTTGCACAGCAGGTCTGCTTGACACCAGATCAAGCCGCTGTAGTTGGCAGGGGAGGTAGTCTTACTTACAGTGAATTGGAGCGGCTGACGAACCGGATCGCACGCATGATCGCGGCTCATCCCGAAGCTCTCTCTTCTCCGATTGGACTTTTGCTGGGGCGAGACGGACTATCCTCTATCAGTGCTTTATTGGGTGTACTCAAAGCAGGGGGCTGCTACTTGCCCCTCAATCCCGCCGATCCCCCCGAACGCTGGCGAGAGATTCTCCAAGACGCAGGATCAATCCTACTTCTGTGCGATGAGCAATTGAGCGAATCGATCGCCAAGCTGGCCCAAACCATACCAATCACCTGCAAGAGAATAGATGAAGCGAGGGAATACTCAGATCATCCTCTTGAGGTAATCGTCTGTGCTGAGACACCAGCCTATGTGATCTATACATCTGGATCGACAGGGAAGCCCAAGGGAGTGTGTGTCGAGCATCGCCAGCTTGTGGCTTATGCCGATGGAGTTTGGGAACGGATGGGGCTAGGGTCTGGCCATTGTTTTGCCACGGTATCTCCCCTTGCTACTGATTTCGGAAACACCATGATCTTTCCCCCGCTGATCAAGGGGGGTTGTGTGGTGGTTGTCCCTGAAGATACAACTCAGGGTAGCAGGCTGCTGGCGCGATACTTGGCCGAGCAACCAGTGGATTGTCTCAAGATTACTCCCACCCATCTTCTGGCTCTACTGAACTCCGCCGATATTCTACCGGCAAAACTGCTTGTCCTGGGAGGCGAAACTTGCAACCCCGCCCTGATTGATCGCATCCGTAAGTTACGACCAGATCTCCGTATCATGAATCATTATGGACCAACGGAGACAACTGTCGGTGTGCTGACTTACGAGGTGCCTAATCCCTGGCTAGGAGGTACTCTGCCGCTAGGCCGGCCCCTCAGAGGAACGCAGATTACTATCTGTGATGCGGCAGGTCACGAGCTACCCCAGGGTGCGGTAGGTGAGATCAGGATGGCCGGTGCGACGGTGGCCAGAGGATATTGGGGACAACCGGAACTGACCGCTGCCTATTTTGTCAATGACCCGGTCAGTGGTGTGCGCTGCTACCGTAGCGGCGATCAAGGCCGTCTTACGGGTGACGGTTCGATTGTTTTCTGCGGCAGGAAAGACCGTCAAGTTAAGCTTCGCGGCCATCGCGTTGAGCTTGATGAGATTGAGACTACGCTTGCTGGCCATGCTTTGGTCACTCAGGCGGCTGTAAGACTTGACCGAGAAGGCCGACTCGAAGCTTTTGTGGTGGCGGCAGGTGCAGTGGAGGAAGCAGCGCTATTTCGCTTCCTCAAAGGACGACTGCCAAGCGTGATGGTGCCGTCACGTCTTGTGTTACTCGAGGCGCTTCCTCGTACCGCCAGCGGGAAAATTGATTATGGGAAATTGCCAAGTCTGCCATTGGGGGAGCAAAGTGCGATTGCCTCCGCGCCGCGTGATGAGGTGGAGCTGGCACTGATGTTGATTTGGCACGATCTCTTTCCGCAACGTTCCTTTGGGATTCATGATGATTTTTTCGAGTTGGGTGGCCACTCTTTACTGGCGATTAGGCTAATGAGTCTGGTTTGCGAACGATTTGGCCAGGAGTTGCCCTTAGCAACTCTCTTTGAGTACGGCACGATCGCCGGTCTGGCGGCTCTGCTCAAGGGCGAATCTAACAATGACGATGGGCCATTAGTGACGATTCGGCAAAGTGTTGGACAATCAGCGCTTGCCCTTGTTCATCCAGCGGGGGGCGAGGTTCTCTGTTATTATTCCCTGGCATATTCATTGCCAGACCATTATTCCATTCTTGGACTAAGAGCACGTCTTAGCGATGGAGACCCAAGCCTGAAAGCGATCGCAAGACGTTACTTCGAGGCGATTGCTGACCATTCTTTGCAGGCGATCGCTGGCTGGTCGATGGGGGCACTTATTGCCTTTGAAATTGCCATACTCTTTGAGAGAGAACTTGGACTGTTACCACCGGTTATTCTCCTAGACCAGCCTGCTCCTACAGACTCTCAATTGTCCACTGTGATTGACGAACTCACGGGACTGGCGAGCTTCGCAGCTAAGGTCTCTCAGCTTGTCGGGACCGATATTGGGATCAATCAGCAAGGATTAGAACAGGAAACGCCTATCAGGCGGGCGGAGATGTTTCTTGCGGCTTTTAAGCGTCACGGACTGGCTGCGGAGGGGACAAAGACAAAGGATTTTCAGAACTATCTTGAACTCATGCTGCTCCACAACCGAGCCACTCAATCCTATCGCTGCTGTATGTATTCGGGGGAAGTGATACTTTTGCGGGCAGAAGATAAGTTAGCATCACTGGCTAGTCCAAATGACTCAGATGACCTTGGCTGGCAGCACTGGTGCAAGCGGAGGCTCCGCATTGTTCCGGTTCCGGGCAATCATGTAACGATGATGCGTCCACCTAATGTCCAAGTTCTGGCCTCGCGGCTGGCGAATGCTTTGGGGGCGGCGACATGACAAGGAACAACGACGCTGACGCAGTGTTAGTTCGTCTTATGGGCGGTGCTTGGCTGGCTAAAGCGATTGCCGTAGCGGCACGTCTTGGGATTGCTGATCTGATAGCTACCAAGCCTCTCACTGCCTTTGAGTTGGCTGTGGAGACTCAGGCTGATCCTGACATCATAGACCGGCTGATGCGGCTGCTGGCCGCCTGTGGCATCTTTGAAAATATCGGACTGAATCGATACGCAAATACAAGTGTTTCAGCGCTGCTTTGCTCAGACAGTGAATCTTCTCTCAGGCATTTCTGTATGTTGGCGGGCGAGAGCTACTATGACATTTGGGGGGCGCTTCTCCATACTGTCAAGACTGGTCAGTCAGCTTGCCAAGCTACCTTTGGTGGGTCTCTGTACGATTATCTGGAGCGTGAGCCTGAAGCTGGACGAGTTTACGACTTGGCAATGGCAGATTTAGCCCGACCTGTAGGGCGTTTGCTTGCCGAGCGTGCTGAGTTCAAGACTGCACATACAGTCGTAGATGTTGGGGGTGGCAACGGTACGGTGCTTCAGGCAATCCTGGCGGCACATACACATTTGCAGGGGATCTGCCTAGATCGAGAGTCTGTCTGTTATCATGCCCTTGATGCGATTGAGGCGACAAATTCCCAACGCCTAAATTTCCTTGCTGGCGATTTTTTTGCGCCGCTGCCAAAGGGGAATATTTATATCGTGAAGAACGTACTCCACAATTGGTCTGACGCTCGCTGCGTTCAGCTTTTGGCGAATATACGCACAAGTATGTGTCCAGACACGATCCTGATGGTACTCGAGCCTTTTGTTGAGCCTGATGATCATTCGTCTCGCCACCGCATGGATGCTCTTTTGCAAGCGGTAATCTCAGAAACTGGCACAAAAGCCCGCTCAGAGGCTCAGATCAAAGGACTCGTTAGCCAAGCGGGACTGAAGGTGGAGGAGACAGTATCTATTACAAGTAATTGTGGTCTCGTTGTCTGTCGCCAGTTCGAGTGAGGGGATCAAAAACTTACCGAAAAATTGGGTATAAAGTCGGCTTTATAACTGAACTTCCCCCATACATATATACCATAATAGCCGAAAACCCTTATCTATCAATGGATACACCCCTTAACTTTTCTTCATGTACCCATGTAATTTGTAACATTTCTTAATCGA
>SFBI01000214.1 GCA_007095845.1 Microcystis aeruginosa Ma_MB_S_20031200_S102 | reverse complement strand
CCCCGATTGCTGTAAGCCTCGGCGTATCCGGGATTAATGTTGAGTGCCTGATTGTAATCGGACAGGGCGAGGTCGGGTTTCTCCTGTTGTTGGTAAAGAGTCCCCCGATTGAGGTAAGCGATTGCGTCTCGGGGATTAATGTTGAGCGCCTGATTGTAATCGAACAGGGCGAGGTCGGGTTTCCCCTGTTGTTGGTAAAGAAGCCCCCGATTGACGTAAGCCTCGGCGTATCGGGGATTAATGTTAATCGCCTGATTGTAATCGGACAGGGCGAGGTCGGGTTTCCCCTGTACGGCGTAAAGATTCCCCCGATTGAGGTAAGCCTCGGCGTATCGGGGATCAATGTTGATCGCTTTGGTAAATTCAGCGAGGGCGAGATCGTATTTTTTCTGTTGGATGTAGCCAACTCCCCGGTTATAGTGGCCGATCGCGTCTTGATTGTTCCCTTGAGCGATCCGGGTTTCGGCTGGTTGTCGGCTCTCTGGCACCATGACGAGGCGAACAGTCGCGAGGGTGGAAAGGCTGATTAGGCTAAGGGTGGTAAGAAGGGCAAAGGATTTCATGGCTAGTTCCTCGGTGGGGATGATTTTAAATTGTAGGGTTTGCTGAAAAAGTTTTTCCCGGGGGCAGGGTGTAGGGTATAGGGTTTTACTGATTTTCAGTGGCTCAATTACCTAATTTTCAGGGAAAAAGTGCCTAAATTTCCCCCCCGATCACTGCAAGGGCGGGCAGTTTTTGATTGCAAAAAAGCCTAAAAATATTATCCAACAAGGTTTTTAGATTTATTCAGCCGTCGGTTGGGCTTCGGCCGTGAGCTCAGCCGAACGGTTGACGCAAGGAAACCCAACTATAGACCTAAGCAAACCCCACAAAAAGCCATGAGAAGCGATCGCTCATTGGGACGGGTTTAGGTGTTGGCTGTTGGGTTTCCCTTTCCCCTAAAATTGAGAGGTTTTCTTTAACCTATTGATTCGCTCAACCCAACCGACGGACTCTCTTGTAGGTTGGGTTGACGTAAGGAAACCCAACAAAAAAATAAGAGGATCGAAATAGCGATCACTTTTTTTTAAATCCTACAGTAATCCTAGCAATTATTGTCGGTCAAACTTATCTTTTCTCCTGGTTTAAATCGTCAATTAATTACCTTACTCCTCTTCTCTACTCATTAAAGTAGCGACTAAGAAATTCCTGGGGAGTAATGATGGGGATATTTTCAAAGTCATGTAATGTTAGTAAATCTAAATCTCCTGTAATAATAACTTCTGCTTGAATAACTATAGCGCTCGCTAAAATAACAGCATCATCTGGATCTCTAAGTTGAAGAACTTCTAGTAGTCTGTCAACACAAGGTTGTATAAGTTCTTGAACGATAGTCATCAGGTATGCTGTTGTATATCCACAATATTGTTTTCGAGATTGGAGTTTGGGTCGTTCTAATGTATCTTCTATATCAGCTAAGATCTTTTGGGAGGCAAAGATTGTAATTCTTTGATTTTTAGCTAATTTAAGGATTTTACCCGGAACTCCTCCCCACAACAATCCTGAAATCCAAACATTGACATCTAGAACAACTTTCATGAGTTGGCGCGTCTAATTTGGCGAGCTTCTTTAATCATCTGGCTAATCTCAGCTAGAGTCGGTTGATTGGGGTCTGTTTCCATTGCTTCTAGTCGCTCAAAGAATTGCTCTAGATTGACTTTATCTTGATGAACTTTTTTGAGAATGATGGAGTCTTCCGTCAGGGAAATCATGTATTTATCTCCTGGGTTGAGGCGGGTTTGAACTTCAGGAGGAAGTTCGATGTTTCCTTCTCGATTGATTTCTATAAGTAGCTCTTTGGTCATCGGCTTCAAAATCAACTTTATTAGCTTTAGCTGTTAAACAGACTTTATAAATAATCTGATCAAGTTAATTATACATATTTTTTCGCATATCGAGAGGTAATGTTTCTCCCTCTACATTTATACTACCCCAGGAGAGTCCTCCCACAGAATCAATACCACTGGCTACTTGATAACGGATCCAGAACGGTTATTAGCGACGCTTGAGCGAAACCCAACCACACCAATGTAGTTAAGAATGTTGTGTTTCGCTCAAACCATTGAATCGCTCAGGTTTCCCCTAAGTATTAAATCGCCCAACTCAACCTACAAGATTCTATCTGATAACTGATAACTGATAACTGATAACTGATTAAGACTTCACCCCCAAGTTAAAGAAAATCGTTCCCCGACGCACAGAATTTTCACTGCCTTGGCTGCTAATAGTAAGAGAACGCAGATTATTAAATAAAGGCTTAATCGATAATTCTAACACCCGCACGATCGGAAATTTTGCCTCGATTACCGGTTGCAATTGTCGCCAATCGACGTAAAAATAACCATCATTTTCTGCGGGTAGAGCAGTAATTGCCTGTCGAAACTTACCACTACCTAAAATGGGGTTTTTCTGTGCAGATAAAGCTAAACCCATCGCTTCCACAGAACTAGCGATAATTTCATAATTATCGACCCTGGTATGCACTCCCGTCACGAGCGTCTCTAGTTGCGCTTTTCCCTCTGGGACCGCCGTGGTTAACTTTGTCCAAGCTGTCACCGTTCGATCGAGTAAAGGCAGATTAACCACATTATAGCCGCGACTGCGGGCCAACTCATCCAAATGCTCGATCGCACTGTCCACCTCTACTCCCATCACCCGTTCCCCTACAAAAACACTATCGGGTTCCATCCCCTTTGAATTAGACACGAGAGCGAGACTATATTCGCCTCTAACCCAGCTAAAAACGTCTTCAGGCAAATTTAAACCTAAAGGCGACTGGAAGCGGTTTAAGACCTGTGTTATTAATTCCTGTAGGGGACTATCTGCTTCTAACCCCTCCTCTACCTGAGTCCAAAAACGATTTAAATCGCGACTAGCGGCGACTAAAAGGCTATTTTCGCCGATAAAAGATAATGCTCCCACGGGACTAGATAAAATTGGTGCTTGGTCATCCTGTCCTAAAACCCCAATTAAGGCAGTTTGAGCGACTATTCCCCCGGATTTGAGGGTAAAAGCCGTGGCTAATCGTTGTTTCGCTTCGGGACTCTCCGGGACGGGTTGATTAGCGATCCAAGCCGATAACGGGGGTAAATTGCCGTAAACTATAGCTATACGCGGTTCGGTGATATTTTTGAGGGCTTCTCGGTAATCGGGGCTATTTTTTAGGTTTAAATCCGGTACTTGCACGTTATTAAGTGCCTCGCGCAAAACCTTGATATTATTGGCAAAAAGCACCGTATCACCAAGGACGGCACTAGCGAGAAAACGATTATTATCTCCCGCAGTCAAGGGACGTTGATAAATCAGGTTAACTCCCTTGTAGGGTTCAAAAACAAGGTCAAATTTGCCCGAAACAGCCTGTTTTGAGTAGGAAGCTTGCAGAAATTCCTTAGCGCGTTCACCATCTTTACTTTGAATTGCCAAAAGATAACCCGGTTGGATACCATTATCGGTATCGCGATCGAAATCTAGGGAAGTAACAGCGAGGGTAATTTCCTCCCCTAACCAGGGTTTGATTTCCTTTTGATAATTCAATCCCGTTTTACCAAGCAGACTTTTTTCTAAATCCTTAATTTCTTGGTGGGAACGTCGTCGATTAGCCGGTGTAGCGATTAATTGACCAAAAGACTCCAAACGTTCGGGGTTGACCAGCAAGGATAGCATAACCGGGGCTTGTTTCGGCACAAAAATCGCCGCCGCCGGTTCCCGCAGTACCCCACCTTTGAGCAAAGACAGAGGACTATCGGCGAGAATCCAAGCAAAACTGGCTGTAGCGACTCCTAGGAGAATGATTACCGTCGCACCTAAAATAGAGAAAAACGATCGCAATTTCACAACCTTGTCCCGAGATGAACCATTAGCTATTTTAAGCCAGCAAATGACCCAAGAATTTCGATCGCTACAATTCTTACCGAAAATTTGGGTTTAGAGTCTCCTCCTTCTGGGTAGGGCTGTTTCATTCTCAAGAAAAAAGGAGAAATACGGCGAGAAACGAAATTTTAGCAACACAAAGATAATAATCAGGGGGTGTTATGCCTATTGTGGTCAATTCCCTTTGTTAAAGAATCATAACCCTCTAACCTCTACAAGGGGCTCTTCTGGTTTCTGTGTGGAAACGAGGTCTATACTGACAGAATATCCGCAAAATAGTCTTAAAAGTTTTGTCCAGTAAGCATTTCACGATTCCATAAGCAAAAATTATCACACAAAGCCGAGAAGAGCCTTGGTATGGTTCGATAGGGGGGATAAATCGACTAAATCCTTATCTGGCAAGAGACTTAATTGATTAGTTCGCTCTAGATCAAAAATAATTGACAAAAATCGCTAAATGCTTTTCTCTATAGGGGTTCCATCCCTTATAATCCCCGTCCATTGCATGACGCAAACCGAAGAACCGTTAAACTTATCACACAGAACCTAGAAGAGCCATACCCAAGTAACGAAGAACCAGTTTAACTTACTATATGATCGATCAATCTTTGTGTCCTTTGTGTCTTTGTGGTTCATTCCACCCCCCCCGCTAGGAGGAATGTATCTTAGAATACATTTTACCCACCACAACCTTAAGAGAGCCAATTACTCGACTCTCTTAAGGTTGTGGTGATAAGCAAATCTGATCGAAGAAAAGACCTACGCTATACACCCCAACCAATCGCCCATAATGTGACATGGTGAACATTTTTTAGCCAATATTCAAGGAGAGAAATTGAAGTTGAGAAAAGCGGTATATCTCCAAGAAAATTTATCCCTGAAATTCCGTTAAAACCCCATAGATAGCCCAGATAGCCATGGCGCGCAAATAATGACAGGCGCGAAAAGTTCCCACCGATGTTATTGCTTCTGGGGTGCGAAATTGTAGGCCATTTTCATAAATTTGTCGCACCACTGCTTCCGTAATTTGCCATCCTTGCTTTTCCATTCCCATTTGTAGTAAAAAAGCCACCAAACCAAAATTAATTCCTACCCAAACTTCTAAGGGATGAGTTGCCTCGGGATTTTCGGGAGTACCATCGGGTTTTAAACCATTAGCCGCCCCAAATTTTCCCCCATGAAACTTGAGAAAACAAGCCTCATAAATCTTACTTAAAGCTGATTGCGTGTATTGATTTTCTACCACATCTGGTAAAGCCAATAAACGGGCATAAAATTGACCGCATAATTGGTCAGTCATCACCACATCGGAACCACTGCCACTATCTAAATTATAATATTTTCCATTCCAGAGAGTATCATGATAAATAGCGCGAGATTGCTGTAACCAACTGGTAAAAATTGCTGTATCTTCTCCAAGAATTGCCCCAATTTTAAGCGCCGCTTCTAGTGCTGCTATCCACAAACCACCACAATAGGCGCTAATCCCCTGCAAACGCCAATCATCAAAGGTTTGGTCCGGTGCGCCGGAATTTTCGGGGATGCCATCGTTATCAAGGTCAAAAGTTTTTAAATATTGCAAAGTCAGGACAATTGACGGCCAACATTCCCGCAGAAAATCCTCATCTTTAGCACCCGTTAATAAATAATCCCGATAGACTAATAAAACAAAATCACTGCCTAAATCTTTCCAGAGATTACAATCTTGATAACTGGTGTAATTACTCTTTTGCCAAGGGTGTTCATTGGGCGCACCTAAATCGTGGGGAGTGGCATTTTTAGCCTTACGAATGGCACTAGCTTGATTATAACCGATAATCCGAGGAGTGTCGTCACTGCTGGGAATTGCCCTAGCAAAAGCTTCCATGACGGCCTTTTCTAAGCGCGGCCATAACATCAATAACCCAAAGGAACCATAGAGACGCACATCCAGACTTTCATACCAACGATAATCAATACATTCTAAGACCCCAAATTGACCGATGGGATCCTGTTCCGTGGCTGCTGTCCAGAGAGTGCCGCCGTCAGTTAGGAGGTATAATTCATTAAATAAAGCCATTTTAAACCAATCGGCCAGATCGCTGCGTTCTAGGATCGGTTTTTGCCAGTTAATAATATTTTCTCGCCATGTGTCGCCGTGTTTTAAAGCCGTGCGTACCATCGCCCAAGCATTTTGACCATTGCGACCGAAAAAGTCCGTATAACGACGATAATAGTTAATTGCTTGGGCAAATTCGGTGACGGGTAAATCCCAAGCTAGAATAAAAGGAATTTTGCGAGTTTTCCCCGGAGGAATGGTAAAACGAATCGCCATGGCCGTGGCCGTTTGTTCCCCTTTTTCGGCGGGGGTTTCGTCCTCAATATCCGGTAAAGAGCCATTCATGGCGAAATAGTCCCAAACTTCGCCCCCATCGCCCGCAGGGTTCCATTTACCCAGATAAAATACCTCTAGACTCGGATTAGTAATACTGGCAATCGCCATCTGTCCATCTCCTTCCCCGGGGTTTTCGTAATCTCGACGCATCAGACAGCCAATGCGGAAATTATCGACAATCCATTGATTATAATTACCCTCACTTTCCCCCCATTTTGATTGATATTCATAGACGGGACTACCATCATCTCTCACTTTAACCACTGGGGATTTAATCGCGTTAGTAAACCAACCGATTGTATTTTGCCAAGTCAGCATAATACTAATAGTAATCGGTTTATCGGTGGGATTATGGGCTGTCCATTCAAATAGGGCAATAGGATAACTACTTTCTTGATAATTATGCGCCCAAACCGGTGAGAATTGTTCGCAAATTAATTGAGTCTGAAAAACATCTTTGTACTCGTACCAACTGCGGGGATAAAGGGCCGAATAGCTTCCCTTTTCGGCTGGATACCACGACCAGCGCGATAATGTTCCATCCGTGGGGCTTTCCGTCGCCATAGCGTAGGCTTGGGCGCTTCCGTCTTCTGTTTGTTCAAAAATGCTAAATTGACAGGCAGCAAGGCTATTAAAACTGTGTTCACCGCCGTCCAGATGCCAGAGGTTAAAGTCACCTTTGGGGGAACGTCCGATGCAACCGGCCCCAAATCCTCCCAGGGGCATCCCATGCCAAGGACCATCATCTAAATTGCTGGCATAGCGGACGCTGTAGGGTTTTTCCCAACCTTTGCCCAGAGGACGTTTCCAAGCAGCGGTGGGAATTTCTGGGAGGGAAACGAGATTAAGCATAGATGTTGTTAAGTGGGGATGGGGTATAGGTATTTTACACAGATGTGAGTAATCACCAACAGGGGCGAGAGAATCAAGATAAGGGATTTAGGGGAGCATCGTCAAAGACAAGGCTAAAGAACAAATATCTCAAGCAGTGGTCTTGCATCGTGTCAGAGCATCTACCTAATTTGTCAACACCGCAAGCTATCGGATTGGCAACGGAGCGCCGGACTCTTGAGCTCTGTTTAACCTAGCCAATTAATTGCCCGTTTAATCCAGTCTTCTGGCTGAGTATTTTTACTAAATAAAGTATCTTGACTAAGGACTGCTATGGCTCGCTCGATCTCCTCTTGGCTGTATCCTAAAGCTAAAAGGGTCATCTGCACATCTTCGAGGATTTCCGCTGCTGGTAGTATTGCCGTGGTTGTCGTCGTCGCTTCTTTTAGCTGTCGCCATGCTGCCAATTTAGTTTTTAACTCTAAAGCGATTCTTTCTGCTGTTTTTAAGCCGACTCCGGGGGTTTTGCTCAAAATTTTGGTATTTCCTGTCACTATCGCCACCACAAGTTCCTCAATCCCCAGGGTATCGATTAAAGCTAGGGCTAATTGCGCCCCAACTCCATTGACGGAAAGCAGTTGACGAAACAGATCTCGCTCTGGAGCCGTGCCGAAACCGTACAATAAAGGCTGATCCTCGCGAAGGAGTAGGTGAGTAAAAATCTGACGACTATCATTGTTATCTTTGCCGATGTCTAGGGCTAATCGTGAGGGAATTTGGATTTCGTAACCGATCTGGTTTACGTCTAAAATCAAGATCAGTCGGTTATTGGGGGTTTTGATCACCTCGATCGCTTGTCCCCGTAAATAATTAATCATTGATTTAATTCTCCCACGAAAATAACCGAACCACAGTGATGACGGTTTTTACTCCCTGAAGGAATGCCGGGGAGATTTTCAGTTTTGTTACAATTGTTAACAGAAGTGAATGGCGCAATTGATAACCTAATTTTCTTGGCGTTAGTCCCCCATAATTGGAGAAGATACAAAATGAATGGCAACATTAGAGTCGGGAATCTCTTTGGAATTCCCTTTTATATTAATCCTTCTTGGTTCTTTGTTCTGGGGTTAATTACCTTAACCTATGGGGGAGAATTAAGTCAGTTTCCCCAGTTAACGGGAATTATGCCCTGGCTCTTGGGATTTTTGGCCGCTATTCTCCTATTTGCCTCCGTGGTTGCCCACGAATTAGGTCATAGTTTTGTTGCCATCGCCCAAGGTATTGAAGTTAAATCAATTACCCTCTTTTTATTCGGTGGTTTGGCAACTCTCGGCAGAGAATCGAAAACTCCCCTAGAAGCTTTTCTAGTGGCAATTGCTGGCCCTTTAGTTAGTTTACTGCTTTTCGGTATCTTCCTAATTGTTGGTCTTAATATTAGTTTAAATGCGCCCCTGGCGGCGATTCTTTCTCTCCTTGCCTATATCAACCTCGCTCTGGGTTTATTTAACCTGATCCCCGGTTTACCTTTAGATGGTGGTAATATCCTTAAAGCTATCGTTTGGCAAGTAACGGGCAATCCTAATAAAGGGGTTTTATTCGCTAGTCGTTTCGGTCAATTTTTTGGTTGGTTAGCGATTGTCATCGGTGCGCTATCAATTCTCGGAATCACTCAATTTGGCAGTTTTTGGACGCTATTAATTGGCATTTTCCTCCTACAAAATGCTGGCTTTTCCGCTCAATCAGCTAAGGTTCAAGATTTCCTAAGTCGCTATACTGCTAAAGATGTTATCTCTCCTAATAGTCCTGTAGTGCCGATTAATTTAACCCTGCGGGATTTTGCTAATAATTATGTTATCGGTAAACAACAATGGTCTAAATTCCTAGTTACCGATAGCGAAGGTAAACTATTAGGGGTGGTTAATGTAGAGGATATGAAAACGATTCCCACTTCCCAATGGACAGAGGTAAATATCGGCCAGTTATTACAAACTAGCGAAAGTCTCAAACTGGTTTTGTCTCATACTTCCCTCCTAGATGTGGTGAAAATTTTGGAAGGAGAAAATTTATCTCAAGTGACAGTGGTAGAAGAAAACGGCACGGTTTTGGGGTTAATTGAGAAAGCTTCTATTCTTACTTTTCTCTCGCAAAAAACCCAAAGTCAACCCGCTTAATCAGTGACCAGTTATCAGTGAGCAGTTATCAGTGAGCAGTTATCAGCTAGAATCAGTTAGGTAAATATAGTTTTTACCTCAATATTATTGCATAATTTTGTTTAGTATCTACTGACTATACTAACTGTCGCATTGCTTGCCATAATTGTTCGTATTCTTGCTCGGTTGCTGGCGATAAAGGGTTTAAAAAATCGCTTTTTTTGATCGCTTCTGGATTGACAAGTAAAGGATTATTTTTAATATCTGGGGGAATTTGATCGGGATTTTGAGTGAGAATTAGAGGTGATAATCCAGAGGTAAATAAAGAAATTTTATTAGCAGATTCTGATTGCCAACAAAAATTAATCCATTGCTCCACAAGAGAATTAGGAGTAGTTAAAACTGGTTTTACCCACACATCTGACCAAAGAGAAGAGCCAGATTTGGGGACAACAACTTTAATTTTATTATAGCGATCGCTCACTGGTAAAATATCATTAGACCAACCCACAGACAGCCAGACATCACCGAGTATCAGGGGTTGTAAATAATATTGAGAACTATAAAATCTTACCTGTTTTTGTAAAGCGAATAGCTGATCTTTTAGTCCCATTACTTGCTTTAAATCACTAGAATTATAAGAATAACCCAATTTTTTTAGGGTTAAACCGATGACTTCGCGACGATTATCAATTAGGGCAATTTTACCGGTTAATTCCGGTCGCCATAGATCAGACCAATCCTGTGGCCGCCAGTCAAATTGAGCGAATTTTTCCTCATTATAGGCAATTACTGTCATTCCCCAACGGTAGGGCGCAGCCCAGACTTTTCCCTCTGTTTGCGGTTGTCCTTGAGCATTGCGAGTCATATTTTCTTGCCAACGGGGGGGCAGTTTTAACCAATTAGAGAGTTGAGTAGTATCTAGGGGTTGAATTAAACCGTTGCTAATCGCTGTTCCTAGCCAAGCATCCCCTAGGGTGACTAAATTACCGATAGCTGGTTTTTGTTCCCTAAAAGGGATAGGAATCGAAAATTGTGAGGTTGGTTGCCCCTGATTTTTTAACCATTTTTCCAACAATTCTAATAGCTCTTTCAGCTGCCTTTCCGACTGAAAATTGACTTTTTTTTCGGCAATAGTTTTCCGAAAGTCTGTTAGTAATCGCGGCGGAATCGAACCGGACAGGAGAAAAATGCTCGGATCGCCGCTTCCGGAAGCGCAGCCATTTAAACCCCCCGCTAAGGCGATTGTACCTAATCCTTGCAAAAAAGAACGTCTGTTTAACATATCGCCCGCCGATTCTCAACTTTAACAGTAATAATTGCCAGTTTCTAGCCTTAAATTATTATAGAACGATTTTTAACGGTAAATTTGACCTCAAGCGGTGGCTGGGAATATTGGTACAATCAAGGAGAAATAACCCAGTTTAAGCGGTTTCTGGTAGCTTGAAGGTCATTTTTGTCAAAAAAGTGATTTCTCTGGGTGTTAGGATTAATTTTGAGGCAATAAGGAGAATTTTTTGAGCTATGACCCCTGAATTAATCACTTTCGGTCGGTATCTCGCGGGTGAATTTGAAAATCAACGGCAAGCGCAAGCAGAACCGGTGTGGTACGTTCACCTGCGTTTATGGTTGCGTCCGCTGCCTTTATTTCGGGAAGACAGCATCGCTCTTTTTGCCGAACAGGCGAGTATAATCAATTTAGACCAACCCTACCGACCGCGACTGTGGCGATTAATGCGCTCGGAATCGGGAGGGTTAGAGGTTAGGCACTATATGTTTAATGACCTGAAATCCGTGCAAGGTGCGGGCAAAAATCCCGATATTTTGCGAAAAATTAGCTTAGAAGACCTAACTTTCCTGCCTACTTGCACTTTAGCGGTTCAAGTCCATACTCTCCCTGATCATCAATACCAGTTTATCGCCCAACCGCAACCGGAACAGCACTGTCAATTCACCTATGAGGGTACAACCTATCGGGTGGCTTTAGGTTTCGAGGTGACGAGTCATAGCCTAAAAACCTACGATAAAGGTCTAGATCCCGGCACCGGTAAGGGAATTTGGGGCGCTCTGCTCGGTCCCTATCAATACGAGAAAAAACAGGATTTTTCGGCAGAATTGGAGGTGTGAGGAAGATTGCATCACATCAGATCAAAATGACGGCAGATAACACCGCAAACAGCCGCTAAAGCGGTAATTCCTAAAGCTGTACCGATGTCTTGTCCTTGATTGACGGCAAAGGAAGTGACGATTCCCGCACCTAAACCGGCTGTGATTGCCGCTCCGAGAAAATCTTTATCTGAGTTTTTATACATAGAGATAAGGCCAAATTTCCACAAAATCGTGCTTTTTACCTTATCATCCTCTTTTGAGCAACTAATCACCCGGGGGCGGAATTGCAATCAAGCTTTAGATTTAGCCACGTTTCTTAACATTAAGTTGGGTAAGATAGATAGAGGTAAAATCGATGAAATTAGCTAAAATCTCTTTTTATGGCTTTTTAACGCTGATTATCTCCCTTTTGCTAATACTGAGTTTTGTTAATGCCAGCAAGGCCCAATCGGATACGGCGGTAAGATCGGAGTTAATTAGTCTCCGCAATCGAGTCGAGCGCCTTGAAAGTCAAGTCCGAGGAATCACCATCCGCAGGGAAAATGCCGCTCCCATTCCCCAACGGCGATCGGGAACGGGTATAGTAAATGGGGAAGTAGTCGGGGAAACTGACCCACTGTTCCAGCGTTTGGCCACTTTAGTAATTGAATTAAAGGAAGATTTAAAAAAGCTGGAGCAACGGGTGCAAATCTTAGAAAAAGAAACCGTTAGCCAGAAATCGTAGTCAATTGATGCTATAACGATCGAAAGTTAAATTGATTTCAACTATGCAGTTAATTGATTATGTAATTGTGCTGCTTTATCTGGCAGGAACCCTAATAATCGGGATTATAGCCGAGAAAAAAGCTTCTCAAGGTCTAGAATCCTACTTTTTAGGTAATCGCAATTTGCCTTGGTGGATGTTAGGGGTGTCGGGAATGGCAGCTAACACCGATTTAGCGGGAACTATGGTCATTTCTGCCCTAATTTACGCCGTCGGCCCCAAAGGACTATTTATCGAAATCCGCGGCGGTGTCGTCCTAATTATGGCCTTTCTCATGGCTTTTATGGGCAAATGGAATCGCCGGGCCCAAGTTATGACCATGGCGGAATGGATGAAATTTCGCTTTGGACCGGGAAAACAGGGGAATTTTGCCCGAATTATTAGTGCCGTCGCCACTCTCTTATTCTCTATCGGTGCGATGAGTTATTTCTCCGTTGCGGGGGGGAAATTTTTAGGGCAGTTTTTGGGTATGGATGATCGTCTTGCTTCGGTGATATTAATTCTTTTAACCTTAATTTATACGGTGGCCAGTGGTTTTTATGGTGGGGTAATTACCGATTTATTTCAAGGGTTTCTGATTTTTGTGGCGGTAATTTATGTATCGGTAGTGGCCTTTTTTACTGTTAATCTTCCCGATAGTTTCACGGTAGCAATTCCGGGGGCAGCAGAGCCAAAAACTTGGAATTTAAGCGACTGGTCTAGTATTTTTCCCTCCTTGACTTTGGATTTACCCGGAGATTACGCCATCTTTAATTTGTTTGGTGGGGTGATTTTCTTTTATTTAGTTAAAACCATCATCGAAGGTTGCAGCGGCAGCGGTGGTTATATGTTACAACGATACCTAGCCGCCAAAAGCGATCGAGATGCCGGTTTATTATCTTTATTCTGGATTATTTTGCTTTCTTTCCGTTGGCCTCTAGTCACAGCTTTTGCGGTTTTAGGTATTCACTACGGTTTAACTGAAGGCACGATTACAGATCCAGAAAGAATTCTGGCCACGGTGATTACTCAATACATTCCTGTGGGGATGAAAGGGTTATTAATTGCTTCTTTTTTGGCAGCAGCTATGTCCACTTTTAACGCAGTTATTAACGCTAGTGCTGCCTATTGGGTAAAAGATATCTATCAAGCTTTTTTGAAACCGAATGCGGGAGAACAGGAGTTAGTTTTTCAAGGTCGTTTAGCCTCGATTTTTGTGGTCGCAATTGGCTTAGTTTTGAGTTTTAATATTGAAAATGTCAATGATATTTGGGGTTGGTTAACCACGGGATTAGGGGTGGGATTAGCAGTTCCTCTCCTATTACGTTGGTATTGGTGGCGCTTTAATGGTTATGGTTTTGCTGTGGGAACTTTAGCGGGAATGATTGCGGCTATTGCCTCACAAGCGATAATTTTACCTTTCTTTCGTCACAGTCAATATCAGGAAATTATTCTCTTTCTTGTGCCGAGTTTGTTCGCTTTAGCTGGCTGTATTATCGCTACTTTGTTAACTCCTCCCACCGATAGTTTAGTTATGGAAAATTTCTATAATGTTACCCGACCTTTTGGCTTTTGGGGAGAAGTCCGTCAAAGTGTTAAACCTAACCTACAAGCAAAAATTAAAGCGGAAAATCAACGGGATATCATCGCCGCTTTTCTCACCGTTCCTTGGCAATTAGTCCTGTTTATGATGGGGATTGTTTTAATCATCAAGCAGTGGGAAAGTTTGAAGATTTTGGCTTTGGTTTTTCTTTTACTTTCCATCGGTCTCTATTTTACTTGGTATCGACATTTATCTAAGGAAATTACCGTCACTAAAGACCGAGATTTAGGTTAGGCAGTAATTCAGTTATCAGTTATGAGTTATCAGTTATGAGTAAGATGTCGTTCCCAGGTTCTACCTGAATACTATTTTAAGGCAGAGCCTTAGATATTGTGTTCCAAGGCTCTGCATTGGAACAAGGGAAACTCGCAATCCAAAATGCAAAATCTAAAATCCCAAAAAGAGTGGAGGAGCGGGTATCATTTCTCCACGAAAATCTAGTAATTGCACTAGAATTAAATAAGCAATCGCAATCGCTCCAGTAATGATCGCAACCAGTTTTCCTCGATTTATAAACAATCCCTCAACTAATATAGTCTTATTGTACTAATGCCAGACAATAACATCATCGCGATCAAAGCGAACTTTCTTCAACAGTTGATATTTGTCTTCTAAGGAGCGATAGCCGAGAGCCACTGCTGCTACTGCTGCATAGCCGCTACCTTCTAATTGCAGAATACGATCATAAGCCGCTGGCTCGATTCCTTCTAGTGGACAAGCATCAATATCGAGCAAGGCGGCGGTTTCCATCAGCATTCCCATCGCAATATAACTCTGTCGCTGAGACCACCATTGAACAATTGCTGAGCGTGGCCCATTAACTAAATCTGACACCATCAGATTTTTATAATTCTCCAGAGAAGCGACATCTAATTCTCGAACTTGAGCTATTTTTGCGACGAATTTCTCGACATATGCTACTTCAATTTTGGTAAGAGTAGCAAGTACCACATAGTGGGAGCAATCCTCTACTTGAGTTTGATTCCAACTGACCGGAGTAAGCGCCGCACGAATTTTTGGATCTTGAACGACAATAAATTTCCAGGGTTGCAAACCATATGAAGAAGGAGCCAGTCTCAAGCTTTCTTCTAAGACAAACCAATCTGCTTCAGAAATTTTTTTAGACGGGTCAAATTTTTTGACAGCGTATCTCCACTGAAGCTTTTCTAAAATTTCTTGAGGTTGAATCGTCATTGTATCTCCTGGGTGATTGAGCGCTGGAATCTATTTTAAATTCTCTCAAAATCTGCAAAAAAAAAGCAAAATTTTGCCGTCAATTGTTAAGTTTGGTTAAGAAAAATAGCAAGAGCGGCAAGGAATAGAAATCCCTTACCGTTGACTTTGGCTGGACTCACCACTTCTTATAGGGTAAAAACTTACCCGACATGGTAATTTTAACGCGATCGCCTTTCGGGTCTTCCTCCTTATCCACGTCGAGGGTAAAATCGATCGCACTCATAATACCATCGCCGAATTTTTCATGAATCACAGATTTTAGGGGCATTCCATACACCTGCATGATCTCGTAGAAACGATAAATCAGGGGGTCAGTGGGGACAACCGGACCCAATCCCTTGACAGGATACTCGGTTAAGGATGCGACGATTTCGGTTCCCAGTCCCAAAGCTGCCACAATTTTCGTTGCTTCCTCTGGGGAGGCGCTCGCTTGCCGGTAAAAAACAGCGGCAATCCACACCTCATCTCGTCCTAGAATCGCTTCTAGGTCAGCGAAACTCAGTCCTTTTTCCTTCTTCGCTTCCAATAGTTTTGCAGTAATTTCAGGTATCATCGCTTATTTTTGCAGAATTTGTCTGTTTCTAGTTTACCTTAACATCAATTATATAAGTAAAAGTTATGACATTGATAAAAAAACATTCCTTAAAACCCCTTTACATAACTATAAAAACCCGATAGTATTGATTCATGTCAAACAAAGAACCTTGACAATTAAATACATACAGAAATCATTCAACCATGACTACAACTCTACAACAGCGCGAGAGCGCTTCCCTGTGGGAGCAGTTCTGCCAGTGGATCACCAGCACCAACAACCGTCTTTATGTCGGTTGGTTCGGTGTCATCATGATCCCCACCCTGCTCAC
>SFBI01000213.1 GCA_007095845.1 Microcystis aeruginosa Ma_MB_S_20031200_S102 | reverse complement strand
TGTTCTCTGGTTCAGTAGTAGTAGGTTGGGTTGAGGCACGAAACCCAACACAAAGCCTATAATTGTTGGGTTTCACTCTGTTCAACCCAACCTACATAACTTATCAAATCAAACAAATTCGTAATCTAATTTTAAAATATAAATTAGGAGGGAAAGATGAAAATTCGCTATGAATTAATTATTTATTGGAGTGAGGAAGATCAAGCTTTTATTGTTGAAGTTCCAGAATTAGCAGGATGTATGGCAGATGGAGAAACCTATCAAGAAGCTGTACAAAATGCTGAACTTGTTATTCAAGAATGGATTGAAACTGCCAAACAACTAGAACGAATCATTCCTGAACCAAAAGGACGACTATTATTTACCTAATGATAAAGTTTCTCTCGCCGCGACTTGTGAATTGTAGCATATAAGGTGTTTCGCAGTTTTTGCAAAATCCGACATTTGAGGTTGAATTTAGGCAAACACTACAATTGATATTATAATCATTGCCATTTATAACCGCTTCTTAAGGTTCTTTACTCGGCAGATAATCGGCTATTGCGATTGATGTTTGACGTAGGTTAGTAATACATCATTAATCAGGTCGTGATAGCTCTTTTCTTGAGCATGATTCCTAAACCACTCAAGGATTTCTGAATCCAACCTGATACTAATTTGCTCTGTTTGTGGATTTGGTTTGACCAGTTTAGCATTCTTGAAAAATTCATCATCTAGGGGAGGAATATCTGAATAATCAATATTCTCATCGGACATTTGCATAAATTTCTCTTGTCGCTCTTTAAGAGGCATATCAAGGGAAAATTCAGGGTTGCTCATAGCGTTTTCTCTCCCGTTCATTGGCTTTTCTGGCTGATATGAGACGAATGCTTTGATTTCTTTGAGTATGAATAACTACGATGATCACTTTCTTTTCTTGGGTGGCAAGCGTTATTTTCCCTATTGAAACCTGTGTGGAAACGGGGTCTATACTGATAGTTTCTTCAGCAAAATAGTCCTAAAAGTCTTTCCAGGTAAATATTTCACGATTCTATAAGCAAAAATTATCACACAAAGTCGAGAAGAGCCGTATCCTCAAAGGTCAGGATAGAAGGATCAGCGAATATAGCGATCGCTTCCTCGAAACTGATACCGTGTTTGATGAGATTGCTTTGGTTTTTATTGTTGTCCCAGTCGAAGACCATATCATCAATATATAGCGTTTCTCACACCTGTGTGGCACAGTTAAACCTTTGCTAATTAAGCTTTTCACCATCGACAATGTACCTCTTGCGAACAGGAAACGCTATATACATTTTTGTGCGTACAAGATCAAAGCATCTGATCAATCGCTTTTTCTGGGAATGAAAAGTAATTCATTGATCTATTCGGCTCTTTTGGTTTCTGTGTGGAAACGAGGTCTATAATAGAGTTCTTCCATAATTAATTTTTGAGAGTGCAAAAATGAGAAAAATAGGCATAAAATTGCCTAAAATCACTAAATAGAGCATTTAATTGATTAATGCTCATTCTTAATTTTCCTGACTCCGAGACTACTGGCTCCGTTCGGCTGAGCTCACGGCCGAAGCCTTACTCCTCACCTAAGGGAAGATTTTTGATTTTTGCCAGAGGTCTAGTACAAACATTCTGCACTATCCATAGCATGGGAATGGGAGTTAAAAGACAAAACAGGATAGACTTTTCTCTAGTCCGATCGATTTTGAGGGTCATGAAGGATTTATTGGCAATTTTTAGCAAAGAATTAAGCTCTTGGTTTCGGCGCTGTTGGTTAGCGATACTCTTAACCGGCAGGGTTTTTTACTTCCTATTCACGCGCAAACCCGATTGGCGCGTCACCCAAGAACAAATGGTGGCAGCTGGGCCCGCCTCGCTGATTATCGCCATGATCACGGCCGCGGTGATCGGGATGATCTTTACTATCCAAGTGGCCCGGGAGTTCCAAGCTTTGGGTGCTGGCAGTATGGTGGGGGGAATTTTGGCCCTTGCTCTCGGTCGGGAACTCTGTCCGATTATGATGGCGATCGTGGTAGCCGGTCGAGTAGGATCGGCTTTTGCGGCGGAAATCGGCACCATGAAGGTGACAGAGCAGATCGACGCACTCTATATGCTCAAAACCGATCCCGTGGAATATCTGGTGCTGCCTCGTTTAATTGCCTGTTGTCTGATGGTTCCCGCTTTGAGTATTATGGCCTTGCTGATCGGTTTAGGTAGCGGTTTGCTGGTCGGCCAAAGTTTATACGGGATTGCTAATTCAGTTTTTCTCGACTCGGTTCGCGGTTTCCTGCGTGTGGGGGATGTGCTGAGTGGACCAGTTAAAGGGTTGGTTTTTGGGGCTTTAATCGCGATTATCGGCTGTAATTGGGGTTTAACGACCGATGGCGGTGCTAAGGGAGTCGGCCAAGCTACGACCGCGGCCGTAGTCACTATGCTCTTAGCGATTTTTGTATCTAATCTGCTGATGACTTGGATCTTGTTCCAAGGATCTGGTAATAGTTCGGTTTTATTTGGACAGTAATTTTAGTTAAAAACTCTCATTTTCTAGCCATTGTTCTAAATCCTCTACTGACTGAAAATCTAATAAAGCTTCTCCTAAGTTTTCTAAATTTTCTAGAGAAAGACTTTGGATATTGGCAGATAATTCGGCAGAAATGCCCCCTATACGCCGATTTAATAGACGTAGAAGCAAGTTGACGGCTCCTTCTTGTCTTCCTTCCCCTTTGATTTCCTGATAGATGACAGATTCTTTCATAATGTCCTTCCTCAACAATTGTTGAATATTGATTATCCCTAGGTTGAGATTAAATTATCTCTAATATCCATCGGGGAAATATTTAGCAAGACAAGCGGAACAAATTCCTGCTTTGCTAAAATCATCTCCATAGTCTTGTACGTTAGCTGATGCTTGACGACAGCAGGAACAAATTTGAAATATCGTTGCTATCGTTCTCTGTTCTTCCACATCGTCAAAATCAGAAAAACACTCATTACTGAGAATTTCGCCGATATTGACATCGCAAAGGAATGATTCTTTAATTATGTCCAAAACTATCGACTGTTGTTCTTCAAAACTTAGGGACTGAAACGCCTTATTTTTCAAATACAATCGACCTAACATTGCATTGACGGCATAACTAGCTTGATGATCTGACATAATGATAATAGAGGGAATTAATAGAATAAAAATAACCGCAGTAAATTAGTTAAAAACGCTCATTTTCTAGCCATTGTTCTAAATCCTCTACTGACTGAAAATCTAATAAAGCTTCTCCTAAGTTTTCTAAATTTTCTAGGGAAAGACTTTGGATATTGGCGGATAATTCGGCAGAAATGCCACCTATACGCCGATTTAATTGACGTAAAACCAGGTTAGCCTCTCCTTCTTGTCTTCCTTCCCCTTTGATTTCCTGATAGATGACAGATTCTTTCATAATAAGTACCTAAGCAAAATTAATTACACATTTCGATAAAGCTTTTGCCTCTTGCCTATTGCCTCTTCCCTATCTTCACTAGGAAATTTATTTTGCACGACTACTTATCTTTCCTCAACAATTGTTGAATGATGTCTTTGTTTAATACTAATCCAGCGAGAATTGCTGTGGAGGCAGCCAGATTGCTTTGTTCTCGACTATCGCTGATTTGTTCGATTTTTTGGGCGATTTGCCGCAGTAAATTCTCTTGCTCCTCAGCTTGACCTAGTATAGCAAAGGGCAATAGTCCAGGTGCTTGCAATAAGGGTTGATAGGGTTGTTCCCATAGTCTAATCACCTCAAATTGATGATAAGTTTTTCCCTGTTGATAGTCATTCTGTCTGACTATGGGTAAGGTACTTTTCCTTAGATAAATCACTACCTGATAGATAGGTTTGCCTTGATAGCGTCGATAGAGTCTTGTGGCATAATCGAGCATTCTATAGGGAATATCCTCTTTAGGGTCGGTTTGGAACTCAATATGTAAGATTAATTCTTCTGACTCCAAAAAGATTAAACTATCGGCTCTTATCGGCTCTAACGACAACTCTGAGGGTTTAATTTCGGTTAACTCCAAAGGTTTACCTAATAACCAAGTGGCTAAATCTCTCGAATATTCCAGGGCGATAAATTTACAAGTAGAATCATACATTAGTCTTGACTATATTTTACTCAAAAATAGAGATAAATAGACTAAAGCCGGGTAAGACATCCTCTCCGCTTAAATTAGCGGGTAGTTCCATAATTTCTACGGGTTGCTGAGGACGATAAATTTCCACCTGTTGTTGTTGAGGATTAACTAGCCAACCTAATCGCAAACCACTATGGAGATATTCCTGCATTTTAGCTTGAATTTCCGGGAGGGAATCGCTACGGGAGCGCAGTTCAATGACGAAATCGGGACAAATAGGCGGAAATTTCTCCTGTTCTTCTCGACTGAGAGCTTGCCAACGAGTTAAACTCACCCAAGCAGCATCGGGAGCGCGATCTCCGCCTTTCGGTAAACGAAAAATCGTCGCTGAACTAAAGACTTTACCCAATCGGGTTTGACGATTCCAGATACCTAAGTCAATGATAAAATCGGCCTCTCGGTTGCCGCTAATTCCCCCAACAGGTGGCATCACAATTAATTCTCCTTGAACGTTTCTTTCCAATTGCCAATCTGGGTTAACTTGACAGAGACAGTAAAACTGCTCATCGCTGAGATTGACTGTATCTAAGTTTAAAATCACTGCTGCCATGGCTATATTTCACCCTAGAAAACACTCTAGTCTTAATTATAGTCAATTAGATTCCTCGCCACATTGCGATCGCACCGTCCCGATCTCCAGTGACTAACCAACGACCATCTCGACTGGCAACCATTCTTAAGATGACGTTTCCCTTGAGAGTATTCAAATGCCGACGGGTATTAACATCCCAAAATTTAACGGTTCCATCCCCGGAAGTGCTGGCCAAAACTTTACCCCCATCGAGTAGGGCCATATCGGTAACAGCGTCGTTATGGGCGAGAATAGTAGTGGTACCGATGCCGCTTTTCACTTGCCAACCGCGGATCGAACCGTCTTGACTAGCAGTACCGGCGGTATTACCATCCTTGGAAAAAAGCACCCGATAAACCGGGAATAAATTACCCGCATAGGCACGAATAAAGCGACCGGTACTCACTTTCCACAGTTTAACGAAGCCATCGTAATCGGCGCTAACAATTCCTTTACCATCGGGACTAAATGCGATCGCCTGAATCGGATGATTATGGCCGCGCAGGGTTTTTAACAGTGTCCCCGTCTGAAAATCCCAGAGTTTAACAGTACGATCCCAGCTACCCGTGGCCAAAATTTTGCCATCGGGAGAAATAGCGGCATCAGTAACGAGAAAAGCATGGCCAGGATAGCTCATTTCTAATTTTCCCGTGCGCGTATTCCAGCGTTGCACTTTTCCCCCGGCATCGGCAGTTACGAAACTCTCACCATCGGGACTAAATTGGATAGCGTTAACAGTATCTCCTAGCTGCCAAGTCCTGAGAGGTTTTTGGGTTTTTAGGTCCCATTCCCTAACAGTGCCGTCAAAACTACCACTCAGCAGCCTGGAGTTATCGGGACTAATAGCTAAAGCATAGATGGGATCCTGATCGGCTTTTAAAATAGTAACCCGTTCGACGGTCTGCCAAGGAACGATTTCTGCTAGGGGAGGCGCCGGCGGAGTGGTGGTTTTGCCTTTTTCCTGATTGACTGCACAACCACCGGATAGCAAGAGCAGCAATAATAAAGATAATGTCGGTTGATAAAGGGTTATTTTCATAGAATTTTGCCGTTGTCTGTCAAATTAGATGATAATCCAGGATTTGGGTTCATTGGAATTGAATTCTACTTTAAGCCCGATTTACCAGAGACTATTTTACTGGATAAATCGTTAAATTTAATTATCTCGCCATGAAAAAATAATTGTTTCTTCTGCTTGTCTAAATTCAATGTTAAATTTATCAAAAACCACTTCTCTTCCTAATAATAATTGTTCTGTATCTATGGGCATTTGTAGCCAAGCAACAGGAGCAATTAGTTGATGATTATCAATCGTTATTTCTAGATTACGCAATACATATTCTACATTACCGCCAATGGTTTCAGCGACTAAAGTTGACTCTGCATCTGCTAGTTGATAACCTAAATCTTGACCGATTTTATAAGAAATTAGGCTAACTTCTGCACCAGAATCGACTAACATTATTGTCTTTATTTCAATTTGGTTATGTTTTAACTTTACCAAATAGCTTGGTTGCCAATTATGACGAACAACGGAGCGAAATTGAACTGGTAAAATTTGAATAGAATAACGACAACGAGGAACAAGATAAATGACAAATTCTTGATTGGTTGTGTTAGCTTCTTCCAGAACATTCTGTAAATTTTCACCGTGAGCAATCACCCCTTTTTCATTATAGGCAATGTATTGATTTTTATACAAATCAAGCACGGTGTCACGATTTTTGTTTAACCAACGTAACATTTCTTGGGCTTGTTCTTGAGAGATTGAGTCTGTCATAATCTTTCTAAGGAGAGACGGTTTTGATTAAAATAAAAGCATCGCTAATCAGTTTGTTTTTGTCAATTATAGCTTCTATTTGCTCCGATTGATAACAAGCTGCTTCGACTTCTAAAGAAGCGGCATCCAAAGCATTAAGATAAGCATCGTTTAAAGTGTCTGTTAATTCCTCATCACTTAAATAATATCCTGCCGCTTTTCGGCGTTTATTTTGGCGTTGAATTTCTCTAACACTATTGCGAATGGAGACATCCCAAGAACGGGTGGTTCGGTTTTCTGCCTGTTGTTTAATTAAATGAAGTAATAAGATAACAGCATAACTACGAATAGTGCTAATAATACCGTTTTTGCTCATATCTTCAAGTTCTTCTACAATCGCCAGTGAACCTTTAATATCACCTTTTAAGAGCAAAGCTTTTAATTCTAAAAGTTCTTCCATAATCTAATTTCTTCCCCAAATACCCCTTAATTATATCTTGCCACAAGTCTCTCTATCTAAAAGCTCATTTAAGTCGATCTTGAGGAAAAAGTTAATCTTTTTTTTATCTATTTTAAGCTTTTCTGTGCTATGGTGTGGCCGTTCTTGTGAAAATGGAGTTTTTAATATTGAATATATTGTAGGGGCGAATTGCATTCGCCCTCTTTGAATAAGTTCTGCTGCTCACCTATATGTGAGAGAAAGTCACCAATAGGAGATGCACCCGTTAGTCTATCTATTCAACCGACAAAAAACGGTGAAGCGAAAGCTTATCAAGTTAAACAATTTTTAAAAATACAGGAGGAAGAAAATGAATCCAACCACCGAGGATTTTAACGGTTTTAGCATTAATATCTTCCAAGATGAGGAGGGAGATTGGATAGCATACTTAGTAGAAATTCCTAGCATTTCCGCTTTTGCTGATAGCCCCCAAACAGCACTCAATCAATTAATTTTAGCTTGGGAAGGCGTTAAAGAAAGTTATCGTCAACATGGTGAAGAAATTCCTCATTTAGCTATGACAAAAAATTAGACAAACTGTTGTGTATTGAAACTGGGTCTTGAAAAATTGAGTACAAATGCTCGGACTTTTTTCCCCAACCCCTAACCCCAAATTCTGCTACTCAGAGTCAGGTTTCTTAGGGTCTTTTTCTGGGGTATTAGCGGGGGGATTTGGGGCTATTGTCGCAATTTGGGCGGCCATTCTTGTCATTGCTTGACCTTGGGCGAATTCCTGCTGTAGTTGTTCGCTAGAAGAAACCAAACGACTTAAACCCTGAATTAAACGGATAATTTCCTGTCGCAGTTGCGGATTACCGGTAATTTCATCCACATCGGAGGTGATTTTCTGAAGATTGGCAAAAGCAGCGCGAGAGGAGTCGAGGAGTTGCTGTAGGGTGACAACAGTGGCAGGATCGGAGAGATAAGCAGTAAAGTTACCCAAATTTTCGCTTAATTTAACAGCATTTGCCGAAATAGTGTTTAAATTCTCAATAATTTGGCTTTTCTGCACTTGCGTCAGAATCGGATCCAAAGCAGCGAGGGTAGTTTGTAGGCGATCGCTGGTAGTTTTGATACTATCGAGAGTAGCAATTAAACGATTTTGATTAGCTGCCAAAAAAACCCGCAGTTCTTCGGTGGTTTGTCCCACCAAAAGCAGCGTTTTTCGGGCCTCCACTAGGGTAGCGTCTAAATTTTTCAGACCGCCACTTCCCTGTAAACTTCTTAGTAAAGTAGTCGCTTCCTGACTCAATCCCCCGACACCGGAAAGATCACTAGAAAGGCGATCGAGGGAACCGGATACTTGCGGTAAGGATTCTAGGGATCTCATCCCCGAATTAAGTTTGCCTAGAGTACCGCTGCGACGTACCTCGCTTAAAGCGGTGGTTGCCTCACCACTAAAGCGATCGAGTCCCCCCAAAGCATTAGCAGCGCGTTGGGTAAAGGAACGAAATCCGGCCACCATATCGGGATCACTAACTAGATTAGAAATTCTCAGTAAAGATCTGATCAATGTATTGACATTTAGCGCCGATTGCCCTTGTAAACGGGAACCGTTACAGATAATCACTTCCCCATTACAGTTAGGACTCAAAGGGGGTTCTTTGACACCACCGACGGGTAAAGCTTGCAGGGGGGTAATATCGATCGTGGTTTCACCGACTAAACCGGATTGAATGGCTTCGATGAGGGAATTACTGGGAATTAGGCGATCTGCTGGCGAAATCTCCACTTCTACGGCGACTCCCTCCGGTTCTGGGGTAATTGCCGTCACTTGTCCGATTCTCACTCCCCGATAACCGACGCGGGTTCCCACCATCAGGCCACCCACATTGGGGAAAAGAAAGGTGGCTCGATAACTGCGTCCCCCAAAGCTAAAATTACTTAACCAGGCGATTAACCAGATTAATATTCCCCCCGATGCTAGTAACATTAAACCGATACCACTTTGCCGCAGAGTTGGGGAAATCCCCTGTTGTGAACCGCCAGCTTCCATAAATAATTACTCCTCATCTCTACAAAGTATCTTACAGGAGAAATCGGAGGATTTCAGTTATCAGTGATCAGTTATCAGTTATCAGTGATCAGATGCGAGTTATCAGTTCACTGATTACTGTTTACTGTTGACTGATCACTGAATTGGTCCGTGGATACTGCCGGTAAAAAATTGCTTGAGTACGGGGATTTCGGAGTGATAAGCCTCTTGAGTTGATCCAACCCATTGAAATTGACCTTTATAGAGAAAAACGATGCGATCGGTGGTATTTTCGATGGTGCTGTGGACGTGGGTGACAATGAGATGGGCCCCACAGGCTTTTTTTAGCTTGAGAAGTTCCATAATTACCGTCTGGATGCGGGTAGAAGCAACCGGATCCAGTCCAGCAGTGGGTTCATCGTAAAGGAGAATGTTCGGTCGATCGGCGGCGATCGAGGGATCGCTGATAATTGCTCTGGCTAAACTGACGCGTTTTCGCATCCCTCCGGATATTTCAGAAGGATAGAGGTCGTAGGAACCAGACATTCCCACTAAATCTAGTTTTTCTTCCACTAAATCGCGAATTTCGGCTGGTTTTAGCTTTGAGTAGCGATAAAGAGCAAAACCGACATTTTCCCCAACAGTGAGGGAGTCAAAAAGGGCCGATTGTTGGAAAACTAGACCAACACCGAGGGGATCTTCCCCCTGTTCTACGGTTCTCTGCCGTTTTGTGCCGTAGATGTACACTTCTCCTCGATCGGGGGCCAGTAATCCGGCGACTAACCGCAAAATCGTCGATTTTCCCGTCCCCGATGGACCGATCACGCCGATCGCTTCTCCTTCGTACACTTTCAGATCGACGTTATTTAAGATTACTTTCTTGCCGAAAGCTTTAGTCACTCCCCTTAATTCGACGATCGGTTCGCGCATTACCATCTAGAATATCTTTACAAAAATGCCCTTTTATTGTAGTGCAACGACCCGATCTTTCTTTTTTTTCTTTTCTGGTTTTATGGTTCGCGATTCTATCTGCATTTCGGGAATCTCTCGCAATTCTTCCGCATCTAAACGATATTGTTCGCAGACAAGACTGAGACGAATACCAGAACAGCTAACGGGATTAACTGAATGGGTGAGATCTCCTTGAAAGAGGATCAGGGTGTTAGCACAAGGACGAATCTGGGCCACGGAACGATTACGGTTTGCTAGTACCAGTTCCCCCCCTTGAATATCCCTAGGAACCTGTACATAAAGGACGCTAACTAGGAGCGGGGGATCGATTGTTTTACAATAGGAGCGCAGGGAGCGATCGATATGGGGATCGACGCGTGAACCGGTTTGTAGGAGTAAGGGGTTAAGATAAAAAGCGTTGCAGTCAGCTTGTAAACTGCGATCGAGATAGGGTTTCAAATAGGGAAAAATTCGTTCAACTTCGCTGATTTGTGTGCGTCGAAAAGCGATGGAAAAACCTTTGGTTTTAACGAAATCTCGATTTAAATTGTTAACTGTGAAGTGGGGACAAGCGAGGATCTGTCCTTGTAGTTCGCTCAGATAACTGGGAGTGAAAGCGTCGGGATATTGGAAATAGTAAGGCACGGATAGAATCAGAACAGGAGGGCAATCTTTAGGATACATTTTTAGTCAAACACAAAATCAGAGTTTTTGCCGCTCCCGAATACAGGTTTATTCAGAATCAGCTTTTGTAACTTGTAGTCCGTAGATTAATAGCACCAATTCAAAAATGAAACTTATCAACCAGCAATTCTCATTTTGAAATATAGCGTTTCCCAATCTTATGAGGTACACCAAAATCTTAACTCCTGACTTCTGACTGCTCAAAACCTAAGACTTTGTACCTCACAACTAGGGAAATTGCTATAAATAGAGCATTAACCCCGATTTTGGCATGGGCAATATAGTACGAAGCAACTATTTTCTAGGAGAGGCGAACAATAAAAAAAACAATTGGCTGGACAAATTAAGTATAAATACTCAA
>SFBI01000212.1 GCA_007095845.1 Microcystis aeruginosa Ma_MB_S_20031200_S102 | reverse complement strand
TAACCAGTTTGTGCCTTAAACCTTTTCCTGTATGGGTTTCAGCTATTTTTGGGTGTAGGCTCTCTCATCGAATTTTATTTTAAGTTAATTATTTGCATAACAGTTACCGAAGAGCCATTGAATGATCAACTATTCCCTCTGCTAGATAAGAGTTTTGTTCCTTGCTAGCAATTGGACGAGACTCATCTTCCCTAGACGATAGTTTTTTTTGTTGCCCCTAGGACTCTACAACCATAATTTCAAAGGACAGATAAGTATTTTGATAGTTTCAATTATGCCCTTATTTTACCAAAATATCACTGGAGTTGTGCTTAATTTAATAACTTTTGTAATCATTCTCCTTCCCTTACCCTGGATGGGGAGTAGAACCCCACCAAGAGTTAAAGATTGACTGATAAAGCAGCGAGTTTTCCTTGAAAAATCTCAACTGAGTAGATTGATAATTAGGAGATGCACCCGAAAATTATCCCTAAAATGGTGGTAAATAACCCATGGCATTTTTGACTCGATCGAGAGTTTGATTGGCCACCGCTTCTGCTTTGAGACGACCTTGCCGTAAAACTGTGGCTAAATAATCTTTATCCTCTCTAATTTGGGCGTATTTTTCCTGAATAGGTTGCAGAGATTCTATGGTGACTTCTGTTAACATCGGTTTAAATTGTCCCCAACCTAAATCGGCACATTCTCCCGCGACCACCTCTTGATTTTTTCTCGATAAAATGCTATAAAGAGTTAGTAAATTATGGCATTCAGGACGTTCCGGATCATCAAAAGTTAAACCCTTAACTAGATCGGTTTTACAGCGTTTAATTTTCTTGGCAATGACATCGGGACTATCGAGAATATTAATCCGACTCATCTCGGAAGGATCGGATTTAGACATTTTATTCCGGCCATCGGTTAAGCTCATCACCCGCGCTCCTTCCTTGCGGATCATCGGAGCAGGAAGTTTTAAAATTGGTTGTTTCGGTTGCCCAAAAAGATGATTAATTCTAACAGCTATATCGCGGGTTAATTCTAAATGTTGTTTTTGATCTTCTCCCACGGGTACTTTATCGGCATCGTAGAGTAGGATATCGGCAGCCATTAATACGGGATAATCGAGTAAACCTGTGCCAACATTTTCCCCCTGTTTAATTGCTTTTTCTTTAAATTGAATCATATCGGTTAACCAATTTAAAGGGGTGATACAGTTTAACAACCAAGTTAATTCTGTATGAGCTTTAACGTGAGATTGGACAAAGATCGTCGCGTATTCTAAATCAATTCCACAGGCTAAATATAGAGCGGCAATTGCTAAAGTATCCTCCGCAAGAGTAGCGGGATTATGGGGAACGGTGATCGCGTGTAAATCGACCACACAAAAGAAATTATCGTAGTCTTGTTGTCCCTCCACCCAATTGCGGATCGCACCGAGATAATTGCCTAAATGTAAATTGCCAGTTGGTTGCACACCAGATAAGATTCTTTGTTTACCCATAACTCATGCGATCGCTTTTTTTCATGATTTCATTGTATCAGTTTTTGCGGCTAATTTCATCCTAAATCCAATTGGGAAAAATCATTCTCAGATAATAATCCCGCACTGATAGGGGAATGCCTAAATAAATTGGTAGCCAATGGATAAAAGCAAAAATTACCAAAATTATCAGCGAGCGTGAGCAATTTTTATAAATAGGACTGGAACTTTCTAACCCATCAGCTAAGAGCCAAGCTAGAGCAATCAAAGTGAAGCTATAAGCAGCCATATAATGATAGAGAAAGGTACAGCGACTAATTTTTAACCAGGGCAGCAGATTGGCAATATAGTTACAGATAAGATAGGCGGAAATTACTCGCTCTTTTCGGTTAAATAATCGACTAAAAACCACTAGAATCGCTCCCGTAGAAAACCACCACAAAAACGGATTTCCCATAGCGTGAACATCATAAATTTTATCACCCACTCTCTCAAAATAATAAGCCACCGGTCGCCCCATTACTAACCAACTATACCAGGGAGAACAATAGGGATGAACATCAGATTGATTGCCCTTTATTCTCTGATGAAATAACCAAATTTCTTGATGTACTTGCCAAAAATTATATTGATGGTTGACGAAAAGATGCGGTATCCACAGCAAACTATAGGTAACAAGAGGAAAGACAATTAAGGCAATAAAAATTTCCTCTAATCTCAGGTTAGTTGCCTTTGTCCAAAGATGATCTTTTGACTGCTCTTGATTAAATAATTTTATTAACCAAGCAATACCGATAAAAATAAATATTCCCAGTAAAAATCCTAAGCCATTCCATTTGATATTTGCTGCTAAACCGAAACAAACTCCCGATAATAATAGCCAATTGAGTTTCTGATTTTTCTGAAGTGCCAATAAAAAAAATAATTGTCCAGACAAACCGAATAAAATTAAGTAAATATTATTGAGAGCATAGCGGGATTCCACTAAAAATAATCCGTCTAAACTAGCGAGAAAAGTTGTGATTAAAAATACAGTTTTTCTCTGAGTTAATTGATAAGCAATTCCCCCAATAATTAAGGGAATAAAAGAACCAGTCAAAGCATTTAACCAGCGATAACTAAAAGTTGAGCGCAGGGAACCCGTTAAATTATTAATGGTTTCAGGATCGGCAGGAAAATGGGAACCAATCCAGATACTAATAGCAATTAAATATTGACTTAATGGTGGATGAGACTGGAAAAATTCTTTACCAATTAGATATTCATTGCCGTATTTAGCATAATAAACTTCATCAAAAACAAGAGTATTAAACTGACTGAGATTCCAGAATCTTATTCCTAGGGAAAATACAAATATCCCTAGGATAGATAGGTTAAATTTTACTTTAGAATTCATAGAAAGATAATAGTTATGATAACTGGGAATTTTCTGATAAACGCGAGCGAAATTCTTTGACAGCAAGACGGGGATTAGGATGGTTGACGTATTCGGCTAATAATTCTAAATTTAAATCCAGTAATAAAGCACTTTTAGGGATTAAAATATATTCGCCATTCTCTTGCAAAGAATAAATTTTTAACTGATTATCTTGCCAAAACCAAACCTCTTGAGTTCCCAATCTTTGATAAACTTCTAAAACTTTCAGGCTGCCACTGGTTAAGATTATTTCGATCGCCAAATCAGGAAACTCTTTTTCTGTAAATAAACAAAAACATTTGTCTGGTTCTTTTCCCGCTTCTTTTTCCTGTTTTCGCAACGTGGTGGAACCTAATCCCCAGAAATCAATTTCAGCATATTCTAAATAAGCTTCCACCAATCTACCTATATCTTCTTTGCTAACTTCATGACGACGACTAGGAGCCATAATTTCTACCATTCCATCTAAGTAAGTAATGCGATAACTGGAACTATCTTCTAAATGTTTTAAGAGGGTTTCGTACTGTTGCCAATTAACCCCAGAAATAAACATCCTTTGTTCAGGATCATTAGCTTTTAACTCGAAATCTTCTAATCCTTGTAACCGAATCGTAGTCATCATAAAATTAATTACCTCATCTATTTTACTTAATTACTCAGGAAGACTTATTTTGATTTCTTCTGACGTTAATTTTAGCGCGTAAAATCCTAACTTTATAGGGATCGGCATCTTTTCGCCATAGAATCTGATAGCCTTTGATTGTAGCACAATGCTCCTCTAAACATTTTTGCCAACCCTGTAAACGTTCGATCGCTTTTCTATCTTCTAACAATCCCCAATCCTTTTCTAATTGAGTTAAGCGAACCAATTTATCATAGTTAGTATAATCCGCCGTTACTAAAAGCTCTTTTTCGTGTAAAATTGGTGGATTAGGACTATCACGATAATCGCGAAAACTAAAATCAGCGGAACCCAAATATACATCCATGCTAGTGGCTAAAATCGGATGAATTTCTGTATCAAAATTGGGGTAATAGAGATAGGAAATTTTGGGTTGACGAAAGGATAAACGAATAACGTTAGTATTTTCTAACCGTCCAATAGTTTGACTAGCACAACCTTCGTATAAGCGTAATAACATCGGTAATTTTTCCAGAACGCTAATATGAATAGTTAGGGAATAACGGGAAAGTTTGCCTAAAGAACTATTTTCACAAGCACGAGCGATCGCTGGCAGATTTCCCGCACTTATTAACACTTCTTCTGCTAAAGCGCAAGCATTGCGATAACTGCCAAATAAAGCTTTAAAATCGGCACGGGTAGCGGGGGATAATTCCCGTACTTTCGGACAGTGGCTAAATTGACTTAAAGCTAAATAAAGTAAAAGATCGGCGCGTCTTTTGTCGGCAATTATCTCCCATTCTTCCCCTTCTGTTACTTGTAGAATCACTTGAAAAGCGCGTCTAAAAGTGCCAAATTCTGCCTTAATTTCTTCCTCTTGTAATAATTCTCCCGCGACGGGTAAACGTCCCTGCTGGGTGTAAAATTCCATCAGGGGATTTAATAAATCTTCGTAATCTTCAAAGCGTTTGAGATGGGTTTTAATTTTAGGGGTGGTAGCGCGGGAACGACATCTGGATAAACGAAAAGTTTCGGCTTTTTCTTCCTCTCGAAAAACCAGATAAATTCCCAAAGTTATTGGAATAGAATCAACCCCTAAACTGCTATCAATATACTGTTTGAGTTCTTCCTGTTGATAGTATTTTTGAAAAGTATTACGACGGGTTATAATTCCATCTTCATAGGCCATTAAACCCCGTTCACTATCATCAATTAAAATCTGTGCTGAAACGATTAAAACTTGACGGGTTAATTGCCAAGCTTTTAATAAAGCTTCCTGCCGTTCTTCGGCGGATTCAATAACATTAATTACATAGCCTAAATTAACAATATCAGATTCAATTAAAGGACTATCAGGACGATAATAAGGATCCCAACCTTCACTTTGATAACCCTGTTCAGCTATGCGTTCTAGATCACCTCCATAACCACAACCGTAATCAAAAAAAGTGGTTTCAGGAAGAAATAATCCCAGTGCTAATGTTAATCTTATCGGACGAGAAAGAGTTTTGCGAACAAGAGCAGCTTTGTGGCGATCAATTATTATCGATTTTTCCCTTTGTCCCTCTAGATTACAAACTAAATAATCTCCTGCAAAATCAAGGTGATGCTTTCTTAAAAGCCGTTGCCATTCCTGTTTAGTACCGATGGGATAAGAACTATTTAAAAGTCCTAAAGCACTCTCGATTTTTGTGAGATGCTCGAATTCTTCATAAAGAGGATAGTCCCTAGTAACAAAAGTTTCTTTTCGGTGTAAAATGGGCGGATTATCAGCATTTTGATAATTCCATTCACTTAAGATTAATGTCCCCAGATCTACCACTAAACTTTTAGTTAAAACCGGGTGAGGTTCCCGATCAAAATCGGGATAAAAAAGATAGGATATTTTCGGTTTATCGGTGCTAAATTTAATTATTGTTGCCTCAGATAAATGCTGATTAATTCTTGCTCGTTGTTCGTAATTCTGGAGGATAGGATCCAGTTGATGTAATGCTTCTCGATGAACATAAAGCGCCCCCGGTAATAGTTTACCGATGGGACTAACTTGACACAGTTGCACGATTAAGACGAAATTCTCAGCCATGGCAATTAATCTGTCTAATAACAAATTCTAGAGACAGAAAAAACTAAATAAATCTAGTTAAATGAACCCGATAGCGCTCTTTTTTGGTCACAGTAACCTCACCCACTTCTAGACGACCTTTTCCCCGAAAAGAAATCAAATCACCAGTTTTAACATTATAACTAGATTGACTGATATCTTTCCAGTTAACTCGCACATCCCCGGCGCTAATTGCCTCGGCCATTTTACTGCGAGAAATGCCAAAACCCGCCGACGCAATCGCATCTAACCGTAAGGAAGCTTCCACGGTATTAATTTCTTTTTTTTGCGGTGGTCTAACTTTTAATTCCGTCAAAGGAATCAGGCTAGTTTTCACTGGAACCGAACGCACTTGTCGCAAATTAGCAGATAAAAAATCTGCCAATTCAGGCACTACAATCGCCTGCGCTCCTCGCTCACCTAAAACAATTATATCGCCGACTTTTTCCCGAACGATACCCGTCCCCAACATCGCCCCTAAAAAATCCCGATGGTTAGCGGTATCAAAAAGAAAATTACCGGCAATATCAAGGGCAGATAGGGGAATATCTGTTACTGTCAAAGGTAGATCAACTCTAGCAATACCGAGGCGCTGTCTTTCTGCTTGGGGATAACCGCCCCATTTTTCCATTGACACATCAGTTAAACGCTGAAAAACTCGTTCTACTTCTGCTAAAACCGCAGGAGAAAGAAAGTCTGTCGTCGTCACTTCCCAAGTCTTAATCGCTTGTTCGGCTTTATCAATAACTTTCGCTATTTCCTCGCGGTTTTCAACACCCTTTAGTAAGTCTTCTCTTGGTAACATTGTTTTCTGGTAATTAATCAAAAATTCTTAGGAAAAAATCAAATGACCGATAACTTATTCCTAATAACCGTTCACCGTTCTAGGGCGTATCCTTGCAGATTTTCGGGGTTAAATTGACGCAGGATAAGAGTCGCTTGATTTTTCAGGTTTTCCGAACCCTGCACGATAATAATATATTTTCCCGCACCGAGACGATTGCGATAGGGAAGTGCATCGCCACTGCCGGACGATAAACCCACGCCACCACCGACAAAAATACTGCCCATCGCCCCCCCCATCGCCCCGGCAATGCCGCCGACGATATGATTGCCCGGTTCTCCGGCCCAATCAAAGGTATGCAATCCCGTAATCAGGTTAAAAAGGTAGCCACCGGCAAAACCGAAGGGAATTAGCCAAAAAGCCATGAGAGTAGCCCGTTTTTTGGCCTGTTGAAAGGGATCGATCAAACCGAACTCATCGGCACTTTTATAGCCGCGACCGAGAATGGTCACTTGAGATTGGGGAATTCCCGCTTTTTCGAGGGCAACGGCAGCTTCTTCTGCTTCTATGCGATCAGCTAACACGGCAATGAGATAATTCATATTCTCCAACTTTTTAGGCTATCTTCATCTCCTATTGTAAGGATTTTGGGGACTGAAAAGCCGCTCGATCGAGAAAATATGCAAGGAGATGGGAAAAAATTATTTTATTTGGCTTATTTCTGGAAATAATTGACCATAAAGATCAAGGGAGATGGTTATCATCTTGAAAGACATTTTTTTCGCTAAAAAGAAACCCCCATTTTGTCTCAACCGAGAAGGACAGCCACAATCACTACTTTAGACTAATTATCATTATTAACAAGAAGTTTTTTCGGATTATTACCATTGCTATCAGACTGTCAAGCTTGACTCACTTGTGTCATTATTTTAATGTTATCCCGGTTCACTCCCAACGTAAAAACTAAAAAATAGGTTAGAGTTCCGGCAATTATAGCGGCTCTCTTATTTTTTGTGTGGTCAGTTTAACTTATATAGTAGTGATCGATCTTTGTGTCCTCTGTGTCTGGAGTGGTTCGTTCCACTCACTCACCCGCAAGACTGTATCTTAGAATACATTTTACCCACCAAACCTAAGAGAGCCTGATAGCTAGTCTTCAGTGAAACCCCAGCAGTTTTTGGGTAGTGGGTAAGAACCCTCCTGCAGCCACTCCAACCAATCCGACTTTAGTTGTGGGTTCTGGAATGGTTTCCCCGCGTTCTTGCAAAACTTCAAGGTAAAGTTCAATCGCTTCTTTAATATTTTCCTGAACCTCTTCAAAGGTATCTCCAATGGTTTGCTCAAGGATTACTCAGGATACTGACGCGGACTTTTTCACCATTTTGCAAAGGTTTACTACTATTAACGACGAAACGCTCCCCCGGTTCAAGTCCAGTGATAATTTCTACTTGACCGTCAAGCGCTTGACCGAGACGAACGGGACGTTTTTCTACTTGCGAGTTCTCCTCGGAAAGGACGAAAATGGCCGAGGATTCCCCTTGACTGACAATTGCTGTTTCCGGAACAATCACCTGCGCGGCAGAATTATTATTAAACCGCACCCGGGCCAATAATCCCCCTTTAATTAAACCATCCCCATTGGGTAGAGTAATCTCCACAGGAATCCGCCGGGCCGTGCCTTGGCTAAGTGGAAAAATCCTCGTGATGCGACCGGAAAAATTTCTATTACCGAACGCATCAAGGCTGACATTAACCGTTTGTCCTAAATTAATCGTTTTTAAATCCAATTCTGATAATAACACCACCACCTTGACCTGCTGAAAATCACCAATTTTGAGGACATCATCGCCGATACTGACTAAATCCCCCGGCTCTTTCAGTTTTTCGATAACTATCCCCGTCGCCGGCGATTTAAGAATAGCGTAGGCCTGACGTTGTTGTTCCTGAGCGATGACCGATTTTTGGGCGGCAATTCTGCCGATAATTGCCGCCACTACCTGCTCCTCGACTTTAATTCTCGATCTTGCGCTATTAACGGCTTTTAAAGCCACTGCTGCCGTAGTTTGGGCTGTTTCGGCCTGTTGCAGAGGAATTGCCCCTTCTAGGGCTAATTTTTGCAGGCGATCAGCATCATTTTTAGCCTGTTGGTATTGCAGTTGTAGGCGCTGCACTTCAATTTCAGCGTTACTGACTTCAATTCTCGCCCGAGCTAATTCGGCTTCTAGGGCCGATAGGGCGGCTTTTTCTTGCCGGACAACGGTGGCAAGGAGACGATCATCAACACGGGCGAGGATTTGTCCTAATTGCACCTCATCTCCCACATCGACGAGGAGATTGAGTAACTGCCCAGTGGCTTGCGATCGCAGAGAAACAACTTTTAAAGGTCGCGTAGTTCCCGTGTAATCAAGATTGCGTCCGCTGGTTGCTGTTTTAGCCGTGGTGACGTTGACGGTGGTAGTACGGGCTGCCGGTGGCAGTGGTTGGGTTTCGGTCTGGGGAGAACAACTGGTACTGAAGGATAAGATAACCAGAGCGGAAAGGATAATCGGATTCAATCCCATGGCGATAGTCCTAGTAGAAAGCCGCTTTTCAGTCGATGGTCGCTTATTCTTCGTCCCAAGCTTCTACTGCTACCACTTCACTGAGAGGGTCTTGCATGGAGAAACCGAAATCGAGCAACTCTTGCTTCCAGTATGTCCACTCATCTCCGTATAAAAGAGCCAGTTTCCAGATACTATCGCTAGGTTTGACTACTTTTGCATCTATCCACTTGCTAGCCTTGCGTTGAAACTTCACCATCGGGTGAGCTACAGCTTGTTTGGTCATAAATTCAATTGCTATGAAAACTCAGGATTTTGCGCTTCCCGACTAAACTAACTCAAGACTAAAACTTTTGCCCTTACAAAGGATCGAGAAGCGCATTTATTAACTTACTTGTACACCATATCTGTGGTTTTAGGCAAGTCTTTTTGAGCAAAAGTACGGTAATTACTACTATAGATTAGTATAACCGGAAGCCACAATCATGGAACCGATGCCTCGATCGGTGAAAATTTCCAGTAAAAGGGCGTGGGGAAGACGACCATCGATAATATGAGCAGCTTGAACTCCCTGGGCTAGCGATCGCACACAGCAGCCTACTTTGGGAATCATCCCGCCGGCAACGATGCCTTTTTGAATCAACTCCCGGGCCTGTTGGATATCTAATTTAGCCAATAAAGTGGAAGGATCCTGATAATTCTCTAAAATTCCGGCTGTATCGGTCATTAAAATCAGTTTAGCTGCCCCTAAAGCCGCCGCTATTTCTCCGGCTACCGTATCGGCATTGATATTATGAGCTTGGCCAGTTTCATCGGCAGCCACACTGGAAATCACGGGAATATAGCCACTATTGACCAAGGATTCGACGACGCTAGTATCGACACTGCTGACTTCTCCCACAAAACCAATGCCCTCTTTACCCACGGGACGAGCAGTGATCAGATTACCATCCTTACCGCATAATCCTACCGCTTTACCGCCGGCTTGATTGATCAGGGCCACAATTTCTTTATTGACGCGCCCCACCAGCACCATTTCTACCACATCCATGGTGGCGGCATCGGTGACGCGTAAACCGTCTTTAAATTGGGGTTCAATGCCTAATCTATCCAGCCAACTATTGATTTCTGGACCGCCGCCGTGGACAATCACGGGACGAACCCCCACACAGGAGAGAAAAACGATATCTCGCATCACCGTGTCTTTGATATCGCTGTTATTCATGGCCGCACCACCGTATTTAACCACTACAGTACGACCGCGAAATTCTTGTATGTAGGGTAGGGCTTCGCTGAGGATTTTCACCCGTTGGGCATCGTTTTCGTGGGTATTATTGTTCATGGGTTTTTTTACCTGTCTGATTCAGTGATCAGTTTAGCGGTTTCGGGTTTGACAAAAACTGTTCACCTTGAACCGATTGCTAGAAAGTCTTAGAATTACAGAATTTTTCGACGCAACGGACAAAAATCTCGACTCCCATGGCTAACACCGATTCATCAAAATCAAAGCGGGGATGATGATGGGGATAGGCTAATCCTAATTCGGGATTGGCGGATCCCAAGAAGAAATAACAGCCCGGTACTTCCTGTAAAAAGAAGGACATATCTTCCCCTCCCATAGTTTGACATTCGGGAACGATTCCGGCTGGGGTTGCCACCACTTGTGCGGCGATGGAGCGCACTAATTCCGCCATCCGATCATGATTGATTACCGGGGGATACAATTGCCAGTAATCGAATTGATAACTGGCCCCCTGACTTTGACAGATGCCCGCGATAATTTCTTCCATCCGCTGTCGGAAATAGCCCCCTAACTGGGGATTGAAATAGCGCACCGTCCCACTGAGATTAGCACTATCGGCAATCACGTTTCTAGCGCTTCCCGCCGCTAATTTACCCACAGTCACCACTGCGGCATCGAGGGGGTTAAGGTTGCGAGCGACGATAGTTTGCAAGGCGTTGACGATTTGGGCCGCCACCAGTAGTGAATCGACGGTTTGATGGGGAATTGCCCCGTGGCCGCCCCGGCCTTGAATCTGGAGATCGAAACATTCCACCGCCGCCATTAACGCTCCATTTTTTACGCCTACTGTCCCTAGTGGCAGATTATTCCAGAGATGTAGCCCGATAATTCCCTCCACGTCAGGATTTTTCAGCACTCCCGCTTCAATCATCGGTTTCGCCCCCCCCGGCCCCTCTTCGGCGGGTTGGAAAATAATTTTTACGATCCCCTTGACATCGTGACGGTTTTGTGCTACGTAAACTGCTGTACCGAGGGCGATCGCTGTGTGACCATCGTGACCACAGGCGTGCATTTGGCCCGGATGTTGGGAACGATAGGGGACTTGGTTTTCTTCGGCGATCGGTAGTGCATCCATATCGGCCCGCAGGGCCAAAACTGGCCCCGGTTGACTGCCTTCAATAGTGGCGACAATTCCGGTGCCAGCGATGCCGGTTTGATGGTCAATTCCGTATTTAGTCAGGGTTTGACTGATTAAGGAGGCGGTGAGATATTCTTGAAAACCTAGTTCTGGTTTTTGGTGTATTTGTCGGCGCCAGTGGACTAATTGCGGCTGTAGAGAACGAATAGCAAGGCGAATTTGAGGGCAATTTAAGCTATTAGCAACGGGAAAGGCGGAAATCATCGGGTTCGGACGGCTAGTTTTTTTGGTCACTGGTTTCTAGTTTAACTTCAGGAGGCGGTCGTCAGGAGATAGGGTGATAGGGTTTTGGGCTTCGGCCGTGAGCTCAGGCTTCGGCCGTGAGCTCAGGCTTCGACGGTGAGACTTCGGCGTGAGCTCAGTCGAACGCTCAGCCGAACCGCCGAACGGGTGATAGGGTTTTGGGCTTCGGCCGTGAGCTCAGGCTTCGACGGTGAGACTTCGGCGTGAGCTCAGTCGAACGCTCAGCCGAACCGCCGAACGGGTGATAGGGTGATGAGACAGCTTCCCCACTTCATAATTCATAATTCATAATTCCCCCTCCCCAATTCCCCACTTCCCCACTTCCCCACTTCCCCACTTCCCCATTTCCCACTCCCCAATTCATAATTCATAATTCATAATTCATAATTCCCCCTCCCCACTTCCGACACCCCTCTTTACAAAACTTCATCTTATTTGAGGGCTGGAAAGGGCGATCTTTGGGTAATAGGGGAAGGGAAAGCAGAGAAATATTAAAAAAAACTTAAAATTTTTATCTTGCTGCCCTTTATACCCTTAAAGCCTTGCTGTCTCTGATTTCCCGATGGTGAGAGGCTTTTAGCCATGTCAGGAATTGATGACCAACTCGATCGAGTCATTGTTAAGTGACCGTTACAAAAAGACAGCAAAAAACTTAATAATATGTAACAAACAAAGTTTCGACAGCAGTGTATAAATTTAATTTGAGGGGCCAAGATAACAGACAAAAGTTAAGCTGGATACTTGTTTAACCTCCCTAGGTGATTTATGAGAGAGCCATGAAGTTTTTTCAGGTTTCTTAAAGTAAATCGCAACAATCGCGGTCAAGGCTCGTCCAGGCTTACCGTGAAATCCCTTAAGAGGGAAAACCTTTTAATTGCAAGCAAATCCCATTTAAATTTAGGAGATTGTCACAATGTTTGACGCATTCACCCGGGTAGTATCCCAAGCTGATGCTCGTGGCGAATATTTAAGCTCTTCCCAACTAGACGCTCTCAGCGCCATGGTTGCCGACAGCAACAAACGGATGGACTCTGTTAACCGGATCACCAGTAACGCTTCCACCATCGTTGCTAACGCCGCTCGTAGCCTGTTCGCTGAACAGCCCCAACTGATCACCCCCGGTGGTAATGCCTACACCAGCCGTCGTATGGCCGCTTGCCTACGCGACATGGAAATCATCTTGCGTTATGTTACCTACGCTACCTTCTCTGGCGACGGCAGTGTTCTCGATGATCGTTGCTTAAATGGTCTTCGCGAAACCTATGTAGCTTTAGGAGTGCCCGGAGCTTCCGTAGCTGCTGGCGTAAGCAAAATGAAAGAAGCTGCTTTGTCCATTGCTAACGATCGCAACGGTGTCACCCTCGGCGATTGCAGTGCTTTGATGTCTGAAATTGCCAGCTACTTCGACCGCGCCGCCGCTGCTGTCGCCTAGTCCCTGGGGCTAGTCTTAATTAAACCGTAGGAAACTTATTGCAAGATTATTGGGAGATACCAAACAATGAAAACCCCCCTTACCGAAGCCGTAGCAGCCGCTGATTCTCAAGGCCGTTTCTTAAGCAGCACCGAAATCCAAGTTGCTTTCGGTCGTTTTCGTCAAGCTTCTGCTAGCCTCACCGCTGCTAAAGCTTTAACCGAAAAAGCCAGTTCTTTGATCTCTGGCGCCGCTCAAGCTGTGTACAACAAGTACCCCTACACCACCCAAATGCAGGGGAATAACTTTGCGGCGGACCAACGCGGTAAAGACAAATGCGCTCGTGACATCGGTTACTACCTCCGCATGGTGACCTACTGCTTAGTTGCTGGTGGAACCGGTCCGATGGACGAGTACCTCATCGCTGGTATCGACGAAATCAACCGCACCTTCGACCTGTCTCCTAGCTGGTACATCGAAGCTCTCAAATATATCAAAGCCAACCATGGTTTAAGTGGCGACCCTGCGGTGGAAGCCAACTCCTATATCGACTACGCTATCAACGCTCTCAGCTAGTCCAATCGAAAAAACTGCTGGTCTGGAAAGACAGGAGGTTGTTAGCAAAAGGGTTAGCAATCACCTGTTCTTCCAGACCTTGTTATATCCATCGTCAAGACGGCCAGATAATCGAACTGATCCTCCCCTAGTTTTGAGGGGTCAGAAAACGATCATTTTTTTGTAGGAGAACTTTAGTGGCAATTACTACCTCAGCTTCCCGTTTAGGGACAACCGCTTTTAGCGAGGTTGCTCCCGTGGAATTACGTCCCGATTGGTCCCGTGACGACGCACAGGCGGTTATTCGCGCCGTCTATCGTCAGGTGCTAGGCAATGACTATATCATGCGTTCCGAGCGCCTTACCAGTGCCGAATCCTTACTCTGCAACGGTTCGATCACCGTGCGGGAATTCGTCCGCGCCGTGGCCAAATCGGAACTGTATAAGAACAAATTCTTCTACGGTAACTTCCAAACCCGCGTCATCGAACTTAATATCAAACATCTTTTAGGTCGCGCTCCCTACGATGAGTCGGAAGTGGTCTATCACCTCGATCTCTATGAAAACAAAGGATTCGAGGCCGATATCGACTCCTACATCGATTCCGCCGAATATACCGAAAACTTCGGCGATAGCATCGTTCCCTACTATCGTGGTTTTGCCACCCAACCCGGTCAAAAAACCGTGGGATTTACCCGGATGTTCCAACTTTATCGCGGTTATGCCAACAGCGATCGCTCTCAGATTGCCGGCAAAACCTCCCGTTTAGCGGTGGAATTAGCTCAAAACGGTGCTTCGGCAGTGGTCGGTCCCTCCGGTGGCAGCGATGGTTGGGCCTATCGTCCCTCTGCTCAACGCAACACCCCCAGTAAAGCTCTGGGTGGTAGTGTGGCCTATGGTGATGTGGGTAAGCTCTATCGCGTGGAAATTGCCGCCATCAGCAAACCGGGTTATCCCCGTGTCCGTCGCAGTAGCAAAGCGATTATCGTCCCCTTTGAACAGTTAAATAACACCCTGCAACAGATCAACCGTCTCGGTGGCAAAGTTGCCAGCATCACCCCCGCTAGTTTGAACTAATTTTCTAGCTTAAGATAATTAAAAGTCTCCCGGGCAGCCGTCAGGTTCACCGGGAGACTTCTTTCTAGGGAACTGGCAGAAATTGACCCTCAGCAGATCGAGCAAACCTGTAGAATGAAAATAATTCCCTCGTTTTAATGCCTGTGACTGTCACTTCGATCGCTTTTGACTCTATCGATACTGCCTTAGCGGAAATCAAAGCCGGACGTGCCATTGTCGTAGTTGATGATGAGAATCGCGAAAATGAAGGAGATCTAATCTGTGCGGCCCAATTTGCCACCCCCGATCTGATTAACTTCATGGCAGTGCAAGCTCGCGGTTTAATCTGTCTGGCAATGACGGGAGAGCGTCTTGATGCTCTCGAATTACCGTTGATGGTGACAAAAAACACCGATAGCAATCAAACCGCTTTTACCGTTAGCATCGATGCTGCCCCCCATTTAGGGGTTAAAACTGGCATTTCGGCAGAAGATCGGGCGAAAACCGTACAAGTTGCCATTAATCCGATCACCAGTCCCGACGATCTCACCCGTCCCGGTCATGTCTTCCCGATTCGTGCTAAGGCCGGTGGAGTCTTAAAACGCGCTGGTCATACGGAGGCAGCTGTGGATCTGGCTCGATTAGCCGGGTTGTATCCGGCGGGAGTTATCTGTGAGATCCAAAATCCCGATGGTTCCATGGCCCGTTTACCGCAACTATTTGAATACGCTCGTCAACATAATTTAAAGTTAATTAGCATTGCCGATCTGATCAGTTATCGCTTAAAGCACGATCGCTTTGTCCATCGGGAAACGGTCTGTAATTTTCCCAGTCAATTCGGCACTTTTCAGCTTTATGCCTACCGAAATTTATTAGATCAAACCGAACACATCGCTATTGTGAAAGGTGATCCCGCTCTCTTTGGCGATCAACCTGTAATGGTACGAATGCACTCAGAATGTCTGACCGGAGATGCCTTGGGATCCTTGCGTTGCGATTGTCGGCAACAGTTGCAAAGTGCCTTAAAAATGATTGAAAACAACGGTTTAGGGGTGGTGGTTTACCTGCGACAGGAAGGCCGGGGAATTGGCTTAATTAATAAGCTAAAAGCCTATTCTTTACAGGATATAGGATTAGATACGGTGGAAGCCAACGAAAGGTTAGGATTTCCCGCCGATTTGCGCGATTACGGCATGGGAGCGCAAATGCTCAACGATTTGGGGGTGAGAAATATTCGTTTAATTACCAATAATCCCCGTAAAATTGCCGGATTAAAAGGCTACGGTTTGGAAATAGTCGAGCGAGTACCTTTGCTGATCGAGGCTAATGATTATAATTCCAATTATCTGGCCACAAAAGCGGAAAAGTTAGGACATCTATTCTTACAAACCTATCTAGTCACCATCGCTCTCAGTTGGGGGGAAAATCCGCCGTCAATTTCGCGAAGATATCATCAATTAGAGAAGTTACGGCAGTTAAGTCGCGCTAATCAATTATCTCTCCAAGAAGAAACCCGACCGGTAGCCAATGCCCTTTTTAATCGCGCCCCTTTGATCGTACATTTAGGTTTAGATATTCGTCAGGGTGTCAGCAGTAATTGGTATAAAAATCCTTCCCATCCTTACCTTTTGGTTATTAACAAAATATTAAATGACATTAAAGATTGGTCGGAAATTGAACGCTTAGAATTTTTAATTTCCGACGGAGATGATTCGATGACGGGATTACAAATGAAACTCGATCGTCAAAAAATGTCCGATGAAGATTTCTCACAATTGTCACAATTAGCTACCCAAATTATCTACAGTTTTACTCCTGAGTCAGCCAAAAATTAGTTTTTTATGACCGTACTTTTGCCTCTTGTCTCTTGCCTGATCTCAACAAGCAATTTAAATATTTAACAGCGTCACAGTTATAATTAAACAAAGCTAGTATAACGGGGAAAAACTATGACAACTCTCGACATTTTACCAGAAGTTACCTGTCCCCCCACGGATTTATGGAGTGATGAACCACCCTTGGAAAGTGATTTACATCTGCAACAGATCATAATTCTTCTCAGTTGTCTAGAATTATTATGGCAAGAGAAGAACGATTACTATGCTTCCGGTAATCTGACTATCTACTATAACGAAGAACAACTAAAAAAACGTGATTTCTGTGGTCCTGATTTTTTTGTGGTTTTAGATACAGAAAAACGTCCCCGCAAAAGTTGGGTAGTTTGGGGAGAAGGGGGTAAATATCCCAATGTAATCGTCGAGATTCTTTCCGATTCTACGGCCAATATTGACCGCACTAAAAAGAAAATTCTCTATCAAAATACCTTTCGCACTCCTAATTATTTTTGGTTCGATCCTAATACCTTAGAATTGCAAGGATTTAGACTAATTGCGGGACAATATCAGGCTATTCCCACTAATGAAAACGGCTATTTATGGAGTGAACAATTAGAACTATATTTAGGCATTTTTGACCGTAAACTGCGTTATTTTACCGCCGATGGTCAATTGGTTCCCACTCCCCAAGAAGCTGAATTAGAGCAAAGACAAGCAAAGGAACAGATTCTTTTAGAAAGGGAACAGGAACGACAAGCGAAGGAACAGGCTATCCTCGAAAAAGAACAAGCTATCTTGGAGAAGGAAAGATTAGCCCAAAAATTACGAGAATTGGGCATTGATCCCGAAACTATCTGATTGATCAATATCTCCAAGTAGGGTTTGCTGAAAAAGTAGGGGCGAAGCATTCGGGCAATAACCTATCGGTGAAACCGTAGATTTTCTATCCGAATGCTTCGCCCTTACAGAACGCGGGCCGATGAAGACCCAAGGTTTTGAAGCACGATTCTCTCAAAATCTTGCACCTGTTTCGCGAAATAAGACCCTAAAACCCTTACCTCGTCTATATTTCACATTTATTCAGCAAACCCTAGTTAGGTGTTAAAAATTGTCAGTTTCCCCCCTTATTAAGGGGGGATCAAAGACAAAATTTATCTTCTATTTAATAGGTAATTCCTATCCTAGAAATGGTGGTAATTTAACCTTATTTTTCCCGTCTTTCTAAGGCTAATTGTACCAACTTATCAACCAATTTATCAAACTCTAAACCGGTAGCTTTCCAGAGTTGGGGATACATACTAAAATTAGTAAACCCCGGCAGAGTATTAATTTCATTGATCAATACTTCCCCAGTATTTTCTACATAGAAAAAATCTACCCGCGATAATCCCGCAGCATCCACAGCTTTAAATGCTTCTACAGCCATTTCTCGCACTTGATCAGCAATTTTATCAGGAATATTAGCGGGAATCACCATATTTGATCGCCCGTCAGTATATTTAGTTTCATAGTCATAAAAATCACTATCAAAAGTAATTTCTCCCACCAAGGAAGCTTGGGGATTATCATTACCTAAAACCGCACATTCGATCTCCCTTGCGGTTACTCCTGCTTCAACAATAATCCGTCGATCATAACTAGCAGCACTATCTAAAGCAGCCTCTAATTCTTGCTGGTTACGCGCTTTACTAATACCCACCGAAGAACCTAAATTAGCTGGTTTAATAAAACAGGGATAACCTATTTCCTCGGCGATTTGATTGCACAATTGCGGAAAAATACAGGGATTTGACCACACTTGCGAGCGGGTTACGGCCTTATACTTAACTTGGGGTAATCCAGCGGCTGCAAAAGCAGTTTTCATGGCAATTTTATCCATTCCCAAGCATGAACCCAGAACCCCACTACCCACAAAAGCAACCCGCATGAGAGTGAGTAATCCTTGTAAAGTGCCATCTTCTCCATTCGGTCCGTGGAGAATTGGAAACCAAACCTCGATTTCCCTCACTTCCGGGGGAAATTGCCAGATATTGACTTTTATATCACTCTCAATAGCTAGGGGTTGCCCAGAGGTTAAAATTTGTCTAGCAGTTGCTGCCGAATGCCAACAGCTATTTTTATCGATATAGAAGGGGATAACGGCGTATTTGTCAAGATTTTCGGGGTAATTAAAAGCTTGCAGGATCGATCGAGCCGAATTGATAGATACCTCGTGTTCTCCTGATCGACCACCAAATAATAATCCCACCCTGATCTTATCCATGTTATCCTCTCTAGACCCAGCTAGATTCTAAATTAGAGTTCAACTATCATATATACTATGGACGGGGTTGACAATAGTCCCCAATGATTTTACTAAATCCTGTTTAAAAGGTATAGGAGGGCAGCGAGTGCGGGGGCAGCCGGCACTAGAGTGGGTAAAAACAATTCATAACTAGATTTTTACAGTTCGATTGGCAGCCAATCATACTATTAAAAAACGATTGGGAACTACAGCCGGTCTAGAGATTAGGGCAAAACAATGACCAATGAAATTAAAAACTTGACCAAACTGGGCCTTCTTAGGTTTGGTAGGTAAAATGTATTCTAAGATACAGTCCTGCTGGCGAGCGAGTGGAAGGAACCACAGAGACACAAAGGACACAAAGGACACAGAGATCGATCACTACTATATAAGTCAAACTTATCACACAAAGACTAAGAGAGCCTAAACCCTACTTATGATTATTATCAGCTTTTTAAAACAGGATTTGGTCTTACCTGGCAGTGGTTGACAATTATCCCCGGATTTACCAAAAGCGATCGATCTGCTAGATTTTTGATGTTGGATATCTTAGATAGATATGTCTGGTCATAGTAAATGGGCAAATATTAAACGACAAAAAGCCAGGGTTGACGCAAAAAAAGGGCAAACTTTCACCCAGTTATCCCGGGCGATTATCGTGGCTACCCGTAACGGTGTTCCTGATCCGGCGGGCAATTTTCAGCTACGCACGGCGATCGAAAAAGCCAAGGCTGCCGGTATTCCTAATGACAATATCGAAAGAGCGATCGCTAAAGGGGCGGGAACTTGGGAAAATGACTCAGCTTTTGAGGAAATTCGCTACGAGGGTTATGGTCCCGGGGGTGTGGCGATCCTGATCGAAGCACTGACCGATAATCGCAATCGCACCGCGGCGGATCTGCGGGCAGCTTTTAGCAAAAATGGCGGTAATTTAGGTGAAACGGGCTGTGTGGGCTGGATGTTTGACCATAAAGGGGTAATTCGTCTTGAGGGAATTATTGATGAGGATAAGCTTTTAGAAGCTTCCCTAGAGGGTGAGGCCCAATCCTACGAGTTTTTTGACAGTGAGGAGGAAGGTCAAGGGACAGAAGTGTTTACTGAGGTGTTTAACCTGGAGAGATTGAATCGGGTTCTGCAAGAAGTGGGATTTAAGGTCAAAGAAGCAGAATTACGCTGGATTCCCACTAACACCTTAGAAGTGAGCGATCGAGAGCAGGCCCGTCTTTTATTCAAGTTAATCGACACCCTAGAATCCCTCGATGATGTGCAATCGGTAACAGCTAATTTTGATTTAGTCGAGGAATTGATGTTAGTGAACCTGTGAAATTAACGATGGGGATTTTGAGCAACTGGGGGGAGGATTAAGCCTACGCAATTTTCGCAATTGCGTTGATACCAACGCTGATTACGAACCCCACCGGCTAACCCACTTCCATAGGGAATATTTTTGACCAGTGTGGAACTGTTTTGAATACGTTCTCTGCGTCTTTGGATTTCATCATGATCCCAATTTCTGCCAATGAACTCATAATTATAGGGTGGATCTGTGATCACACAAGATATACTAGATTCTTCTAGTAAAGTGAAAATTTCTCTACAATCACCGTGCAGAAGTTGCCATCTTTTTGAGATATTCATCGGGAAATATAAAACTTCTGTGTTTCAGAAAATTTATCAAAAGCTTTTAGCAAATCGAAACTTTGTTGGCCCTGCAAAACAGTCCAGCCACCCAGATGACAAGCTTTAATCGCTGCTGGTAAGTTATCCTCTCGCACAATCAGTAAAATAGGTCTAAGTCCTCTTTCCTGTAATAGTTTTCCATACTGTTTAAACTTTTTAAGTGTGCCAGAATCTCCCGAACCAATTCTATATTTAGTATCAATGGCATCTCTACCTAAAATGCAGTCACAAGGTTGATCATCTGCAATCTTTAAAGCTGGTTGATAATCTAAACAATTAGCCTTAAAAACTTCTGTCACCAGACGTTGCCAACACATTCCTAGTTCCCTGCCCCAATACTGACGATTTTCCCTTTTAAAACTAGGAGTAATTCCAAATACCCTCATAAGCGAACCATAATCATCATTTTCTTCTCCATAGATTTTGTCACTAAAAGAACTTTGGTATTGTCTCAAAATTCCCTTGAGGAGGTTTTCTATTTGATCGGGTGGCATCAATAATCCTTTTTGATATAGATAGCTAACTACTGATTATCTCCCCAAATTATCGGTAATCTGTTCAAAGATAATATCACCCCTGGCCAAGGAAAATGAGCGGTTATTTACACAGTCCTTCCATCCTCCCCCTAACATTTTAACAGCCGATCGTCCCTAATTTCTAAATCATTGACAACCCACGGTTTACAATAGTTAAGAACCAACGGCAAGCAAGAATTAACGATGCGGATTTCGATCAACTGGTTACGAGAATTAGTCAAAATTGCCCAATCTCCCCAAGAATTAGCCGAATTATTGACAATTGCGGGAATAGAAGTGGAAGAGATCGAGGATCGCCGAGAATGGGCAAAGGGTGTGGTTATTGGTAAAATTATCGATCGCCAACCCCATCCCAACGCAGATAAATTAAGTGTCTGTCAGGTGGATATCGGTCAGGAAAACCCTAGTACAATTGTCTGTGGTGCGCCCAATGCTAGGGCTGATATTCTAGTTCCCGTGGCTACTTTGGGAACCTATTTACCCAAAATCAATTTAACGATTAAACCGGCTAAATTGCGGGGAGTAAAATCGGAAGGGATGATCTGTTCCCTCGCGGAATTAGGATTAACTAAGGATTCTGAAGGAATCCACATTTTTAGTCAGGAAAATCTCTCTTTAGGTACAGATGTTCGTCCCCTTTTAGGACTCGATGAGGTGATTTTAGATATTTCTCCCACCGCTAACCGTGCCGATGCTTTGAGTATGATCGGAGTCGCGCGGGAAGTGGCGGCTTTGACAGGAGGAGAATTAAGCCTACCAAAAGTGAAATTAGGGGAATTTTCCCCTAAAAAAGATTTAACGCTGGAAATATCAGAAAATAAAGCTTGTCCTGCTTATATTGGTACGGTGATCGAGGGGGTAAAAATTGGCCCATCTCCGCTATGGTTGCAACAGCGTTTACAGGCTGCCGGATTGCGATCGATCAATAATGTGGTCGATATTACTAATTATGTCCTCTTGGAGTGGGGACAACCCTTACACGCTTTCGATCGCGATCGTTTACAGAGTTTTGCCGGAGGTAAATCCGTTACTATTGGGGTCCGTTTTGCCGAGGAAGGGGAAAAAATCATTACTCTTGATGGTCAGGAAAGAAGCTTAAAAGAGCTTAATTTGTTAATTACTGCCAATAATAAGCCAGTAGCTTTAGCGGGAGTGATGGGAGGTCAAGATACGGAAGTTAACGAGGAAACCGTTAATCTTGTGCTAGAGTCGGCTTTATTCGATCCGATCGCCATCCGTCGTTCCTCAAAAGCGCAGGGTTTACGCAGCGAATCTTCCGGACGCTATGAACGCGGTGTTAATCCCGCCGCTTTGGAATATGCTTGTCAAAGGGCGATCGATTTGATTCTAGAGTTAGCTGGGGGAACTGTCAGCAGTCAGGTTAAAGCTGATTATCGCGCTGATCAGTCCAGTGGTTCGATCGAATTGCGTTTAGAACGTTTGCAGCAAATACTGGGTCAAGTTACCCTAGATAATAGTGCGATCGGTGAAATTCTCGCCGAAGATGTGGAACGGATTTTAGGCAATTTGGGCTGTGAATTGCAGTTAACCTCGAAAAATCCTGTTCTGTGGACTGTGACAGTGCCAGACTACCGTTATCGGGATTTAGAACGAGAAATTGACTTAATTGAAGAAGTGGCGCGACTGTACGGATACGATCGCTTTGTCGATACTTTGCCGGCAAAAACCGCAGCCGGAGGATTATCCTTTGAGGAAACTATACAGCGTCGGCTGCGGGAAGCTTTTCGAGCAGTGGGTTTGACGGAATTAGTCCAGTATTCCCTAGTTAAACCGGAATTAGCGGAAGTTGTCCTCGCTAATCCCCTTTTTGTCGAGTATTCTGCTTTGCGGACTAATCTCCTAGACGGTTTAATCGAAGCGTTTGAGTATAATCAGTCTCAGGGTAACGGTTCCTTAAATGGCTTCGAGATCGGGCGAGTTTTCCGCCTAGAATCGGATAATATCAACGAATACGATGCAATTGCTGGTATTTTCGGCGGTGATTTTTTCCCTGCTGGACGTTGGCTGCGATCGGGTAAAGAGGTAGCCATGACTTGGTACGAAGCAAAAGGGATTTTAGAAGCAGTATTCGATCGCCTTTCGCTGACAGTAAGCTACGAAAAATATGCCGAAGATGCGCGTTTTCATCCCGGACGAACAGCCTCTTTATGGATTGGTAAACAACGCCTAGGAATTTTTGGTCAACTACACCCGCAATTGCGTCAGCAAAAGGGATTAATTGAGGCAGTTTATGCCTTTGAAATCCAGTTCCCGATCCTGTTAGCAACTCTTAGCGATAGTGCCAAAATTACCCCACGTTTACAGGTCTATTCTACCTATCCGGGGGCAGCACGAGATATCGCCTTTTTTGTTTCTACAGATATACCCGTAGATAGATTGACAAAAACTATCAAAAATGCGGGGGGTAATCTCCTAGAAAAAGTCGAATTATTCGATCGCTATCAGGGGCAGAATGTGCCAGAAAATCATTGTAGTTTGGCCTTTAGTTTAGTCTATCGTGCCAGCGATCGAACTTTAACCGATGAAGATGTGGAACCCTTAATGACAAAAGTGCGAGAAGCTTTAGTTAAACAGTTCCAAGTTTCTTTAAGAAGTTAAATTCAGCGATCAGTTAACAGTTATCAGACATCGACCTCATATTATCTCAAAACTAATCTCACACATCGTTATCAATATCGCTGATTGCCTCTCATCGTTACCAATCAGTTTGAGAGTTGCTCAAAGTAGGTTCGCTGTTCATATTTTATCGCTCCGCCACCTTTGAATTGTTAGATAGTAGTGAGGCGATTGCCATATTTTAGTACATCAGATATGATATAAATACATCATGGCTGATCAAAGCAAACCTTTAGCTTGGCTGCATGGTGAGATCAAGACCCCACCTTTCAGTTTAGAAGCACGGATCGAAGCGGGTGTCTTACTCAGGCAACTACAGGAAGGCGAACCTCTTGGTTTGCCACATTCGCGTCCTATGCCAAGTGTAGGCTATCATTGTCATGAGCTACGCATTAGAGATATCGATAAAAATTGGAGGATTATTTATCGAATTGATGAAGATGCAATCTTGATTATTGAGGTGTTTAATAAGACAACAAGAGCAACACCCAAAAGTGTAATTGAGGTTTGTAAGAAACGTTTGAGTAAATACGATACTGATCAGCAGGAATAAGAGGATGGAAGAGACTAAAAAAGGGCTTTTGGAATCAAAAGGCTGGAAAATCGGAACCGTTTCCGACTTTTTAGAGTTAACGCCCGAAGAGATTATCCTTGTTGAAATCAAACTAGCTCTTAGCAAAAGTTTGAAAAGTCAGCGGCAGAAGATAATGACTCAAAGTGAACTGGCCAATAAAATCGGCTCTAGTCAACCTCGGATTGCCAAAGCTGAAAATGGCGATCCGTCAGTTTCACTGGAATTGCTTATCCCCTCGCTGTTGGCAACAGGTGCCACTCCTCAAGACATCGGACAAATCATTGCCAGTGTCAAAGGCGTTGCTGAATCAAGACCTGAATGCTAATTTTGTGCATCCTATCCACTAATGTTAGTTATTGTCGTTGATGCGATAAATCCCTGAATTTCCCCAGCATCAATACGCTCAAATAATCTTGCTGCGTTTTCCACAAATGGCTCTCGTTCTTGTAGAAAATCAAGAATGACATTGGTATCAATCAGAACTCCCATTACTGATGCTTCTCGATCAGATAGGTTACATAATCGGTTGGGGCGTTAGTTTCCCCTGTAGCTGCCGAAATCTCAGAAACACCTCGCAAGCGCAACAGATTTCCCTGCTTGGATTTGAGGTTTGCTTCCCGTTGTTTAGAATGTATGAACAAGGTGAAATCACCCTAGAGGGATTAGCAAGAAAAGCTCCTCTCATTGCCCGTGCTATTGAAAAGCAACAGGAAATCTCTTAAATCCTAGACAAACAAAAAAACATTAGTATTTCGGCATCTAGTCGGGTATTGGCTGTACCATTATTTAATATCAATTTGCTGTAATTCTGGTAAAAGTTCTTTAAATAAAAGCCTAAATCTTTTTATACATATTATTTTAAACATCAATTTTAAAGCATCCCAATTAATTGCATCATAGGGAACCAATTCTAGGACAATTTTTATGTTTAATTTTTTGATACAAATCAAAAGCCAATGCAGGCAAATATAATCTTCTATAACTGACAATTCTGGTAACTTTTCCCGATGTTTAGGATGTACCATGTCATAAATTTTTTGTTTGATTAAAATATTTTTTTTGCATCGCTCTTTTATTGATATATTGCTATGGCAACATCCCGACCATACTCTTTTAAAACATAGACACTTACCGACAAATACAGCATCGCCGTACTTGGCAATTTCTATCCATGAGTTAACATCATCATAATTACCGTCAAAGTCTTTATCCCAGCCTCCTGAGCGCAAAAATGCTTTTTTTTGAAAAGCAACTTGAACAGGTGTTCCCAAAGGACAGATATCCAAAAGCATAGCGTAGTGTATGTCCTCTTGCAGAATACAAAGAGCTAAATCATTAAATTGAAATTGATGTTTGTTATCGATAATGTTCCCCATTATATCAATTTTTTTTGCTTGACAAGAGCAAATAACAGCATCAGGAAAATAAACGAGATATCTGCTGATAGTTTCGATACATTCAGGCGTAATATAATCATCATCATCAATCAGCTTAATCCATTCTCCTTTGGCAATTTTGACTCCAATATTAACACTTTCTGAATGTCCTAAATTTATCGAGTTGCGATGATATATAACTCGCTCACCTAATTGCTTGATATATTCTTCAGTTTGATCAGAAGAAGCATCATCTACAACAATAATTTCGCAATTTATAGTTTGATTGAGTGCCGATTCTAATGACCATTTTAAAAATGGTAAGCGATTATATGTTGTGATAACAATACTGAATTTCATGAGCATTTACAAGAATATTTAGTTTGGGTAAAATATTTCTTTTTTTATTATTTGTTAAGCCATGAATCGCTGACAAAATCGACCAAGATATAAGATTGACTCTTTCATCAAAAATAGTAACATCAAAGACATGAAATAATATAGAAGCAAAAAAAGCTGTTAAATAAGTAAATATAATCAATTTTTCTTCTGAGTTATCCAGATTTATTTTGGTTAAAAGTATAATCCCTTTTGCCAATATCCAGCCAACTAAAAAATAGAAAAAAACTGTCCAGGGAATCCCCACTTCAGACAGAAGCATCAGTGTTAAGTTGTGTGAATGTCCTATTACTATCTGAGATTGAGGCTGATAGAGATGTTTAAAACTTCCTAAACCCCATCCTTTCCAAGGTGACTTAAGGGCTAAATGCCAGGAGAATTTCCACAGAGTTATTCGGAGAGTTTCTACATCTCGATTAGGATAAAATTGATCGTTTATTCGAGCCCAAATAAACATTGGAACAATTAATCTAAACCAATCTCTTACTGGAGGATTGCCAAAAGCAGCGATAATAATCGCCCCGCTCACGATTGCTACTGTTAGCAAAATCCATCGCCAGCCTAAATAAATAGCAAAAGCAAGACAAGTTACCAATGTAGTCATCCAACCATTACGAGAATGAGTTAAAATTAGAGCAATAAATGTTAGGGAATTGATGACCAAAAGCAGACTAAGATAAAAAATTTTTTTATCAGTATTCGATTTTCTTAACTCTAGAATTATTAAGCCCAGTCCCAACACCCAAATAATAGTTAGAAAACTTGCTAGAAAATTAGCATGATAAAATAAAGATGACATCCTACCAGAAGGATTGCCCATTGCTCTTAAATACCATCCAGGCATCAATATATTTTGTATTTCTCCTTGTAATCCCCACCAAATTTGTCCAAAGCCTAACACGGTTATAGGAACTGAACCAAAGTATATTATCCTTGCTAATTGTTCTAATGTACTCACTGAGTAAAGTAGTTGGCTGAGTCCAGCAAAAATAATAAAGTAAGGCAAAAAATTTATCAATCCAGAGATGGCAGAAACCCGATCAAAGGCAAAAAGGCTCGTCATTGTTAATGAGCCACCTAAGATAGCAAATCCCCAATTAATATGTTGAGAAATAATGACTCTATATTTTAATCTAAAAATTATTATAGTCGCTGTACAAATAACTAACATTCCCCATAAGGGGTTGATAGGCAACAGCAAAAAACTAATTTGAGTTAAATACCAAGGAATGTTTAGCTTCGGATCTGGATGTTTTATTAAAAACATAATGTGTCATCTATTATTTAAATAACTTGCATTGACTCAATATTTCAATATGCTATCCTTAGAGTACATCAACTCATCATAGTGTTACCATGGTGTTAAGCTTTTCGACATTTAAGTTGATCGAGTAATCGATGTCAGCCAAAGGCTTCAAGCATCGACAATCTAAATTTAAATGCGTCTGAGCTTACTGCTGGAATATACACCGTTCGCCGTCCCCAAAACCTCCCCAACTATTTAACCCGCAGTGCGGGTTAAGCTTAAAAACTATCAAACCATCAATTAATGGTTTCCATCATCCTAAGACCGTTTTTTTCTACCGTCAATAGGATATAAATTATGCTTATTTTTTTTTTTTTTTTTTTCGTCAGGTTTATTTATAAATCAGAGAAAATCAAATTAAATTCGGTGCGGTTAAACCTTGATTTCTCCTACCAGCCACCTGATTAACTTGACTCAGAGTCGAGAAAACGGGTTTCTTTAAGAAACCCGTTTTCTCGATCCTATAGTCACATATTTCTTAACATAAAATTTGACAAAAAGAGAAAAGTATTAATTCCAGCAATTCTTTATAATTCTCTAGATGGCTCTTCTAGGTTCTGTGTGATAAGTTTAACTTACAATATGATCGATCAATCTTTGTGTCCTTTGTGTCTTTGTGGTTCGTTCCACCCCCTCGCTAGGAGGAATGTATCTTAGAATACATTTTGCCCACCAAACCTAAGAGAGCCTCTAGATGACTGGGAAAACTCGAACCCTAGAGTGATAGAGAAAACAATTGGCTCTTCGGTAACTGTTATGCAAATAATTAACTTAAAATAAAATTCGATGAGAGAGCCTACACCCAAAAATAGCTGAAACCCATACAGGAAAAGGTTTAAGGCACAAACTGGTTAA
>SFBI01000211.1 GCA_007095845.1 Microcystis aeruginosa Ma_MB_S_20031200_S102 | reverse complement strand
TGATTTTAGTGCATTAAAGAGGGCAAGAATGTATGCTCCTGTGGGGACAACCCTTGATGAAATTATTCGTACTTATTGTGTCGCCTAGTGTCTCGTTCTTATTTGAAATAACTATAGTCCCCGAAACAATCCCCATCTAAATGGGAGAATTCATAGAAGAAGCTTCTGCTCTGTCGAGGCTCTACAGCCCCGTACAGCCAAAAGCATTGGAAGTTATCTTGAAAATTACCAATCGGCTTAACTCCGAAAAGAGTTATTTTATTCCGAGCAATAGTGTGACAACCAAATCTACTTTCATCCTCGCACCAAAAACTTACTTTCTCGTAACGCTTGACTTTCTCGCTTTCCCTTTCTAGTAAAGCTTTTAGTCGTTTAGATAAGTTCACTTTAAACTCATCTACTTCGCCAGACAATTGTCTCGAATTTCGTGGTCTAGGTACTTTTAATTGAGCTTCCTAATTCCTGTTTAACGAAACGATAAACTGTTGTATAGCTGACGGAAATTTCTCGAACGACCGAGAGCCAAAAATAAATCTCTTTATAGCTAGTAAAACTCACTGGGTCTTTTAATTCGTTTTGTAAAAGACCGACTTCTTCTACCGAAATCTTTTTCGGTCTTCCTGGTGGGTTTCCTTCAGATAACAATCCCTCGATTCCTCCTTTTCTGTAAAAACTTAACCAGCGATGAATTGTTCTTTCCCCTCGTCCCATTAATACCGCTAAATATTTATCCACTTAATCATCTTTTCTATTAAGTATCTCATAGTTTTTGAAATTTGGTATTAGTGCTAACCTAACTCCCCGCAGCACAGGAATCGGCGAAAATTACGCAGGGAATTCCCACATGACTAATGGGAACAATATAGGTTTCTGTGGGGGGAAATAAAGCGACAACGTGGGGAACGGGACGGGGAGTATAATGCACTTGCGATTGACCTTGATAAGCGAGGGAGGTACTTGCCCCTGAGTCTAACATCACTGCTTCCCGAAAACCTGCCTGTACTAATAATTCTCCCAAGGACATCGAATCGATAGGGTCTCTGGAAACCCCTATTACTGGCTGTCCTGCCTGATTAATTCCCCAAAAAGCTCGGTGACGCAGGGCATCAAAACCGTAAAGTGTACCAAAGGATTCTCGCGATTGTGGTTGTCCATCTTTGACTAACCAAGCGGCTGCGACAAAAGCATCCGTAACCTTGAGATCATTTCTAGCCTCCGCTGCAATTCCTTCTAGGGTATTATGACGGGCAGGATCAAAGGGAAGATAACGCACCCATTGATCGGTAATGATTACTAAAGGACGACCCTCTAACTTGTCGATTTCTCCCTCATATCCCGGTATAAAGCCGCCATTTTCGCTTAAAACTGGCCCAATCATCTGATTTGAGTCCAATTCCTTGAGAGAGAAAAAACCGCCATCTACAGCTGCGATCGCTTCTGTGCCAGCGATAATTTCCTCCACTTGATAACGACTATCAGCGTGGATGGTTTTGGGAATTCCGCCACTAATCAATACAAGTGTATTAGTTGAAAATTCCACTTCCCGTTTTTGGACGGTGGTGGCAAAGTTAAAACCGTCATCCCTACGGGGTAAGGGATCACCCCCCCAAGCTTGCGGTACAATTTCGCGCGTGCGCGATTGCCCAAAGCGTCCAATCGTGAGTAAATCGGGGGATTGTCCAGCAAAATGCTCATCGAGGTCATTCATCGATAAAGCCGCCCGATAACCTGCTTTTTTGACGAATTCCTTCACTCGATCATCCGCCTTCCCTTCCGGATAGGTGAAATAATTAATGGGAATGCCCAATTCTTTTTCTAAGATTTGTTTCGATTGCTTGACTTCTTGCTCCAAATCTGCATCGGATAATAATCTTAAATCCCGAGGATGACTGACGCTATGGGAGACAATTTGTACTAGAGGATCGGCGGCCATTTCTTGGAGTTGTTGCCAAGTAACACTGGTTCTGCCAGTTTTTTGAGCCATTTTATTGATATAAATCGAGAAAACAGCAGGATAGTTATATTTTCTCAATAAAGGATAGACATACTGATAATGTCCCCCATAACCATCATCAAAAGTCAATAAAACCGGTTTAGCGGGAAGGGGGATTCCTGTCCGCAGATGGGAAATTAACCAATCGATACTGATGGGAGTTGCCCCGATTTCCTGCAAAAATTGAAAATGTGCCTCTAATTCGGCGGGAGTAACGTCAAAAAATACCTCTTTTTTTGGTAATATGTCGTGATACATTAAAATCGGCACTTTTGTCTCTTGAGCGCGGGGATGAATTTCCGGCCAGGGTGCTAATTCGATCGCTGTTGCCGAGTTATTTGGCCAATTATCGAGACTAATATCATTTTTTTGGAGAGATAGGGGAAGAATCACGCGGTCGGAGAGGTTTTTATAGGTTTTACAGTCAAAAATTCTCGATATATCCTTAAAAGAACTATTTTCTAGAACATAATCCGCGCATTCCGGTTGAAACTCCCTAAAAGGTGCGGGGAGATAATCACCCCCCACCAGAGCATTAGAGCGAGGATAGACAGAAATTGCCCAAATAATCAGACAAGTGACGATAAATACCAAAAATCCGTATAAGGGAAACAAGGGAAACGAAGATTTTTGCCGAGCTTGCCAACGCATAAGATCAAGTAATAAAGTAAAAAGTAGAAAAGAAGGGTCAAAAAAGCAGATAGTCCCTGATTTACCGAAAAAAATGCTTTTTATCTAGATTTTTGGCTTTTGTTTTCTCGTCAGCAAAGCCCACTGATTACAAGCTGAGTTTCCCTGTAATCTGTTCCCTTGTCAAGTTTTCTAGAACACCATCATCAGAAGGCAGGAGATAGGGGTTTAGGGGTTTAGGGAAATCTCAGCCAAATGCTCCAACTTCCCCACTTCCCCATTCCCCAATTCATAATTTATAAGGGTGCGGCTCTTTTAAAAAGATGGTAAGCTACCCGCGTATTTAAATTGCTTGTTGAGACGAGGCAAGAGTCAATAGTAAAGGGATTGGGGGAAATTCAGCTAATCTAAGGATAGGCGGTTAAGATGCGTCTTAGCTTATCCTAATCAAAAATCAACGAAGCACGAGAGAGTGGTGATTCGGTAGTAGTGATGGCGGCTTAATCCTTTGTTTTGCTTTGCATTGTAGTCATGGATAAAATACCAAAGGGTTCCCCAACGTGATTCTCCATTTTTTTAGAGAAAGATAGACTCTCTCTCTCCAGCCGAGAAATCCGACTCTTCTAGGTTCTGTGTGATAAGTTTAACTTACAATATGGTTGATCGATCTTTGTGTCCTTTGTGTCCTTTGTGTCTTTGTGATTTGTTCCACCCCCTCGCTAGGAGGAATCTATCTTAGAATACATTTTACCCACCAAACCTGGGAGAGTCAGTGAGATGCTTCCAAGGCAAAGCCATAGATATCTCAAATCTCGTATAATTCCTGTAACCATATCAAAAAATTTGCTGATTGGGGATGGGATTGATTAAGTATTTTTTGTTTTACTGCATCGTGAAGTTGTTTCCCCGGCGGATCTTGCCAAGCTAAATAGGTATGAATATTAGCCTTATCTAGATGATAATCCCTATAGGTTGCCCCTTGTTGTTTTGCCTCTATCACCTTGTTTTGTGTGTATTGCCAAAGATTATTATCGGGAACTAAATAGGCAAAAAAAAGTCTCTAACATCCCTCTAGATTGATTGTTAGGCATCATCCATACACCAAATTTTATACCCGATTCTAGAGTTATAATTAATCCGGCTGCTGGTAAATTTTGAGGTAAGTTAGGTATATTTGGTAAACAGGCATTATATAAACTTTTCCAACGATTATCAGGTTCTTCGTCCGCATCTATGACAATTCCTAAATGAGTTAGTCCGTTAAGAGTTTTTAGTTGTGCAGAGATGTATTTAGGTTTTAGTAAATTCTCAACACCATCACAATTTATGATATTTAGTGGCTCTTCTCCTCTATTCCAAGTAACTCCATTTGCTTCCATTAATTGGGGAATAACTCTCAATTCCTCTGCACCTTCCACTAATAACTTTTTTTTCTCTATTTTAGGCATTGTTACCGCACCTCAAGATTACTTGTAGCGGCAATAACAATTTCTTCTGGATCAAAGATTACAGATTGGCTTTTTTCCTTATCTATCCTTTGAATAGTAATCTCGTTATCGGTAATTTTTTCTTCGGTAATTAATTCGGCTAAACTTTGCCAACAATCTCGGCTGTGAGTGGTGGCGAATACCTGAATATTGAGTTTTTTGGCGATTTCCCAGACGACTTTCCACATATCAGTCATGACAGTAAAGTGAAATCCGCTATCAATTTCATCAATTAATAAAATTCCATTTTCAAGATTAACCATCGCTAAAATTAATCCAAACATCCGCCAAAATCCATCTCCTAAACTGCCAATCGGAACTGGTTCTTCTGCTCCTTTAAGTTTAACCATAAATCCCCCACGTCCTCCCAACGTACTACTAAATACTGGAGGTTGAAATTCTTCGGTAGTCGCAATTTTTTCTATTTTAGGTTCAATGATTTTTAAAGCTTCGATAATTAGGTTATCCGTAGAGTTAAGCAGACTTTGACTGAAAAAATATCTGTTTGTATTAACTGCTATAGATTGAGGAGGAATCCAAAATAATTCTAGTTTTTTAAAATCGTGAGACGGTTTGTTATCGGTTAAATTTATCTGTAAAATTTCTTCTTTAGGTGATAAAGAATAGACTTTTTGGTGATGCTCAAATTCAACCACTAAGCAAAAACTACCTATGGATTGTAAATTATTTTTATTGACTTTAGAGAGTAGTTCTTTAGATGTGGATTGAATACTTAAAATCACCCGATTGGCTGGTTTATCTGGCTCATAAATAACTATTTTTTGATTATCCTTTAGTAAGTATTTATAGAATAAATTTTTTATCTGATAAAATTGCACTTTCGCACCGAGAAGATTAGCCGTATCTATTTCTCTATGAGAATACTCGCCCCGATGATTAAAAATTTTTTGTACTTTTCCTATATCAAATTTAGAAACATAAATAAGAATCGCTTCTAAAATAGAAGTTTTACCGCTATTATTTTTACCTACTAAGAGATTGATTCGACCAAGGTTGGCCATTTCAAAATTCTGAAAACCGCGAAAGCCTTCAATTTTTAGGGATTGTAACATAAGTGATTACCCCGGATTTTAGTTATTAAATCTAGTTTATCTCAACCCCAGAAAACACCTCAATTAATGACGGAGCATCACGATGGCGATACCGATACCTAAACTTAAACCGACCAGCACTTGAAAAGGAGTATGACCAATTAATTCCTTTAAACGTTCCTCGTTAAATTCCTTGCCCCCTTGGAACATTTCATCAATAATTTGATTGAGAATCCGAGCCTGTTTTCCCGCTGCTTGACGCACTCCGGCCGCATCATACATAACAATAACCGCAAAAAGCGCGGCGATCGCAAATTCGGGACTAGACCAACCCACCTGTAATCCTACCCCAGTAGCCAAGGCCCCCACCAGTGCCGAGTGAGCGCTAGGCATTCCCCCGGACGAGACTAGATAGCGCAGACTCACCTTACCATCGCGGATTAACTCAATCAGCGCTTTTAGTCCCTGGGCAGTGAAACAAGCTAAAAGAGAGATTAGCAGTATTTGATTGTGTAACACCTGCTGGAAGTCCTGCATAATCTCACTCGTTTAATTTAATTTTTACGATTAACAATATACTCAGCGATGGCCCGTAAAGGTTCAGCGGCTTCATCGTAGCCAGTCAATTCACCGATGGCACTATCTATTAACTGTTGAGCTTGCTGGCGAGACCCTTCTATTCCCCAGAGACTAGGATAGGTGGCTTTTTGTGCCTGTAAATCCTTACCGGCGGTTTTACCCAAGTCCTCCTTTGTCGCCGTGATATCGAGAACATCATCGATAATTTGAAAAGCCAAGCCAATATTTTCGGCATAACGGGATAATTTAGCGATATCTTCCCCTTTTGCCCCCGCTAAAACTGCCCCTGACACCACAGAAGTCTCCAAGAGAGCGCCCGTTTTGTGAGTATGGATAAAACCGAGAGTTTCTGCCGAAATATCCAGTTTTCCTTCAGATTCCAAGTCTAAAACCTGACCTCCTACCAAACCCGCTGCCCCGACAGTGCGACCTAAACGGGCAATTACCTCTAAAATCTGTAGGGGAGGTACATTACGAGTCTGGGTAGCCACATACTCGAAAGCATATGCTAGAAGACCGTCCCCGGCTAAAATAGCGATATCTTCGCCAAAAACCTTATGATTGGTTAATTTCCCGCGTCGGTAATCATCGTTATCCATGGCGGGTAAATCGTCATGAATTAATGACATAGTATGAATCATTTCTAGGGCGCAGGCGGTGGGTAAAGCCATCTCTAGGGAACCCCCCATCAATTCACAGGTAGCCACACACAAAATCGGTCGCAGACGTTTGCCGCCGGCGAGGAGAGAATAGCGCATCGCCTCGTAGATTTTGGCGGGATTGCCGATAACTAAAGAGCTATCTAAAGCTGACTCGACAATTAACCGCTTCTCCTCCAGATAGGAAGCCAGAGAAAAGCTCTCGTTTTTCCTCACTTCTACCCCTTGTTCGCCCCTAGTAACCATGTCTTGTTGTCTTGAACCGACTGCTTTTAAAACTATATCAGGAAACTCCACATCGAGGGGAATTAAACTGGCTGCTCCCTTGTCCCCTAAGCTGTTGATGCTAAATCCTTTGAGTATAGGCCACATATCAAGACAGGCAAGATGCAAAAGGAGAAATAGATAATCAGTTTTTAATAACCGGATTCAGTGTGACTATCTAAATTACCCCTTGAGACTACATGATAGCGCCAGAGTTGATGGTCTTGACATTTGTACTAATTTTCCTCAGACGGAGAGGAGCCAATTTTTTTTTCTGATGCCTATTTTCTCTTTTAACCTGAAAAAATACATCCCTCAGCCTAGTCCAAGGATTAGGGAAAAACGGGCAATATAATCGAATTTCGCGGCAGCTATCATCGGAGATGCTCAAGTTTGGCTCTCTTGGATTTGGTGGGTAAAATGTATTCTAAGATACATTCCTCCTAGCGAGGGGGTGGAACGAACCACAAAGACACAAAGGACACCAAGATCGATCATAATATAAGTTAAACTGCTCACACAGAACCCAGAAAAGCCCAAGTTTTGATGATTTGGTCAAACTTCGGTTTTATTAGCTTGCAGTTTAGAAATTTCTCGATTAGCCTAAAAGTAGGATTATCCTAGAAATATACTGTATGCTGCTAGGGCAAATTTTAGGCGATCAATACCAAATTCAAAGGGTTCTTCCGAACTTACACTGTAGAAAATTTCCCAAGCTCCCTCTCTGTCCAGTAATGCTCTAAAGTTGATAAATATCAATCTAACAAAAACTCAAAGCCTTACTATACAAGCTTTACAAGCATGATTTGTTAATAGTTTTGCATGACAGGTTCGTTAGAGCCGAAATTCTTTTCAATAATTACTAACAAAATTGAACATCAAAGTAGTTGAATTTTAATTAGTCAAGAGCGATGTGCAGAAATGTATTATTCAGATGAAAAATTAGATTTACTTGAATTACAAGGTTTAAATAATCGGGCAATTCTCAATAATTTAGGTTCAGAAGATGAAGAAAGTTGGTTAAAAGTAGTTTAGTTATACGAAAGAAATTTATTTTATTTAAAAGATATTGCTCTTTTAATTGAAGATGTTTATCATGGTTGTGTCGGTGAGTTTTTACGAGAGGAAAATATTGTTATTACAGCAAAAATAAAGGAAAGTTTGACTACAATAATTAAGAGATTATCGCCGATTGAAAAACAAATTATTCAAGCCTTAAGTAACCTAGAAAAAGATTGTTCAAGAAATGAATTAAAATTAAGTTTAGATTTATCAGGGGATGACTTGATTAAAGGGTTACAATCTTTACAAAAAAGATATTTATTAACTAAAATTCAAGAATCAGAAATCTTATTTAATTTATCTCCTGTGTTTAAAAAATATATTAAAGATACAGGTATCTAAATAAGCGGCGGTTATCATAATTTTTTACCTCATGAACTTTGCACTGTACGATGTTAGAGGTATCATACAGATTCAGTTAGAGTATTATTTGTTATTAGCGGCGGCTTTATTTTGTATCGGAATTTATGGTTTAGTCACCAGTCGCAATGCCGTCCGGGTTTTAATGTCGATCGAATTGATGCTCAA
>SFBI01000210.1 GCA_007095845.1 Microcystis aeruginosa Ma_MB_S_20031200_S102 | reverse complement strand
TTTAGTGATTTACTGTTTTTTAAATGCCTTTTTTCACTCTCTATGTTTATTTTTATGCTCACTTTGGTTTTTTCTCTACGTAATTTACCTCTGTGACAGTTTGGGGTGCGGAATGTGGGCTTCAACTAACGCTTAGTTTTTGTCTGCCTGGGCGCGGCGGCGCTTGAAGCCAGCCCCCAGAGCGACGACAGTCCCCAGACCGACGAGGGCAGAGGGTTCCGGGGTTTGAGCGGGAGGAGCGGCATCGCACTTAAACCCACAGCTGCAATCAATGTGCATGGTGCGTTCCCCAAGAATCTATTAGTGGACCAGTAGGAACCACATTAGGGAACGCACCCTACGGCTGCGTTGTTAGACCGCGCCTCACCGAATCTCTTCTAGCACTGGCTCATAAGGCTTCAATCTTGACCTTACCGCCCTCAATGTTATCGACCTGCAACCGATATCTGTAAAGCAGCGCCATTCCTAGTAGAGGCTCTGTTTCTGATTCTGCAATATCAATCTCTTGGTACTGCCCATCCCATATCACAGTCCCAGTGTACAGATCAAAATAAGTTTCACTGCCATCACCCAGCGTGACAAAATCAGAACCACTCCAAGGTAAATTTAATGTAGCGATGATTGTAGAGGGCAAAGATAAAAATCCATTGAACCCGGTATCAATCACCGCGTCAACCGCTTGCAGTTGCCGATTTGAGTTTCCGACTACAATCGTTAGCGTGGCTTCGCGCCGCAAATTTACAACACCTTCCATCATGGATTTTTCTTCAAACTCCGCGCCCCGAAATGATAAACAGCGCGATGTCCGATACGAATGATCCAAGGTTGGGCATCGGGGTGACGTTCAAAGAGCCGATTAGTTGCAGGCACAACGTTTTCATCGACTTCAAACTCTCCAGTTTCAATGTCGATCGCTACAATCTTACCTTCATTACCGGCTTCGACTTGCTGCCGAATGCCAGATTCGTAGAGTTTTTGCCCTCGCTCGGCTAACTCATCTTTGGGATAACGCCGTTGACGAACTGCCATAGAGTTGACCTCAACTCAGTATTTTACCTTAATTATACTCTGATTTATTCTAACGAAGTGCTCCCGCTCTACTACTGATGAGCCGCCTCATCGGAAGCCCCCCAGTGGTGCACTTCAAATTTGAATCGGCGCTTCAATCAATGTGCATGGTGCGTTCCCCAAAAATCGATCGCTGGAGCAGTAGGAGTCACATTAGGGAACGCACCCTACAAGATCGGCGTGCTGCTACGCAGTGCCTTCGGCATCATACTCGATTATTTAACCAACGCTTCAAGGATTTTTGACTTTCCCCTGATGGTTGGCCAAGAATCAAGTTTTTAGTGCTAATGTCTTCATCTAGTTGATTCCAATGGATTCCACTGCCACCAGCGATCAAGCGATAATCATTGCGCTCCTCAATTGAGCCATGCAGGAGCCGAGGATACCATGCCAGGGGAACAGATATAGTGCGCCCATCAGACAAATCTACACTGAGTGTGTCATCTGTGATGGCCAATTGCTCAATTGCCAATGTTTCAAATACTTCATTCGTTAAAAAAGTCATTCCAGCCTGCTAGTAATTGTTCTTGGTTTTCTTGAACAAGTTTTTGAATGCGGTTAATTTCGGTGCGGTTAAATCCTTGGTTACTCTGAAGACGAACCGGCTGAAGCCAGAATTTAGCGATCTCTCGATCTCGTTCAACATGGATGTGAGGTGGCTCATGGCGATCGCCTGCGTAGCAAAAGAATCGATATGGGCCAACGGTCAACAGCGTGGGCATTCAAAAGTTTTGCTCTAAATATCTCAAACATAGCTGAATGCCCCGCTGACTGTCAATCTGTGAATATGCTCGTGTAGGCCAAAGGCTATTTAAGGTTAAGAACAATACAAGATTAGCGTTCGCAGTTTAGTTCCGAAGGTGTTGGATTTCTTTTCGTCAACCCAAGCTACAAGATCAGCGATCTGCTACGCAGTGCCTTCGGTATCGCATTTAAACCCACAGCTGCAATCAATGTGCATGGTGCGTTCCCCCAAAATCGATCGCTGAACCAGTAGGAGCCACATTAGGGAACGCACCCTACAAGATCGGCGTGCTGCTACGCAGTGCCTTCGGCATCGCACTGGCTACGAAGTAAAAACAGTTCGGCAAATGACAAGTTCAGCGGATTGGTTGGCAATAGTTTATTTCTGGATCGGACAAATCTCAAAAGCTAATTCGTTTCGATAAAAGCACACATTAAATTCTGCAAAAAAGTTCATGTGACCTAAAATTACTGGTACATCTGTTGATTGAGTCCACGCAAAGGCAAGTAAAACAGGAGCAAAATGTGCAACTGTCCCAGTCAAAACCAGCCCTCGTGACTCACTATGGACAAGGTTTCCACTTAAGGGAATTTGAACAGTTTGATTTTCCCAGACCGCCCCTAACTGTAATCCGATTTCGTAGGGTAAGACATTAACACTAGCACCCGTATCCAATAAAGCCATAACCTCTATTGACTGTTTTCCATCAGTTAAGGTTAGCGGCAAGTATGGCAAGATGCTAGACCGACCAGAACTGTCAGTCCGTTCTGTAAAAGAAAAGCGATGACCGTCAAGCATTTGATACTCCCTTTGCCGACACCAAAAGCTCAGACAAAGCGTGAACAGCTTGATGATCTGCTTGAGGCGACCAGACAACCGCATTAGTAACCGCTAGTTGCTTGATCAGCATATTTTCATTATGCTCATTACTTGCAGTGTCTAGGCTACATCCTTCCTCTTTGGCTACTGCAAGCAAAAGATAGTGAATAAGCCTGAGCTTGTCTTGATGCGTTAGTTGACTGACAGTTGGCAGGAGTTCGATAAGGGACATATTAAACATCTGGTGTTGCTATCTAATTTGGATCATAGCATCTTCCTAAATCTACCTCTCCCACCAAGGAATACAGCTGCAATCAATGTGCATGGTGCGTTCCCCAAAAATCGATCGGTGGAGCAGTAGGAGTCACCTTAGGGAACGCACCCTACAGCTAATAACTTTCAGTGCGTGAAGACGATCTAACTCTCGGTCGGGTGCAGTGATTTGTTATACTGTCGCTTGATCGGGAGCTTAATAACTTTACGTCCACTGGCAATTTGCTTTTCTCTAAGATCGTCAAATATTGCCTTGAGATCATAATTAAAAGATTTTGCGTATTCTTCTCTATATTTATGAATTTCTTCGACAATTTCATCTTTATACATAGTTATTCTCCTCGAAGCTTAAATCCGATGAACTCGTAAGGGGTACAAACAAATGGTAGCCTGTATCCAAGCTCAAGACTAATTTGGGATAGCTTTCTTTGGATTTGGGCGTTTGCCATGTGCTTACAATTCCATGTTAGTAGATAGTCTAAGCCATAAACGGTTGCTAGTGCCATGTGTAAGGCATCATTAGACGCTTTGGGGGGTAGGTTGCTTTGTTGTAGAAATTCTTGTGCTAGAGCGATCGCTTCTTCGGTTAGATCGAGAAAAATCAAGGACTGTAACAAGTTCTGTCTTTGAGTAGCAATTGTTGAATCTCCTCTCGATGCTTCATCTTCAACAATTTCCGAAACATACAGAACCAATGAACTACTATACTCATCCCACCAGTCTTGTGTAATCTTAATGTTGGCGGCAAGAATCAGGTTTTCTGTTGGTCTTGCGGTTAGATGACCCAAAATACTGGTTTCAATATAGACGGTTTCGCTCACGGCAATAAGAGAAAATCTATCCCACGTCTATCCTACTGCATTTAATCTTGGTTTTGAGGGAATTGGGTTTCCTACCTACAAGATCAGCGATCTGCTACGCAGTGCCTTCCGCATCGCACTTTAACCCACAGCTGCAATCAATGTGCATGGTGCGTTCCCCAAAAATCGATCAGTGGAGCAGTAGGAGTCACATTAGGGAACGCACCCTACAAGATCGGCGTGCTGCTACGCAGTGCCTTCGGCATCGCACTTGCGGCATAACGGTCTAGTTAGGCTTTTCGCTAAGGGTAGGGTAATACATTTAAATTTTGAATAAATCGGTAGTCTCGTTGATTCTTGGTGATAAAAGGGTAATTCCATATTATTGCTGTACCTGCAATCAAGCCATCGGCAATCAGCAAACCGTGACTTAGCCGATACAAGCGAAGTAAGTCAACCGCTTTGTCTGAAATAGGTTGGTCAATTCTGATTACATCAAACTGTTGAAGGAATTTTTCCAGCGTCCGTAACTCTGACTTGTTAGTGCAGCCAACAATTAGTTCCATTTGTGTAACTACGCTAATTGCTAATCTGGAACTTGATTGTAGCCTTTGCAGACAATTGACTGCTTCAGGAATACCACGACCAACATCAATGATTATGTCGGTATCTACGATAGTTGAACTAGCCATTTGTCTTTGACCACTCGCTTTCTCGTAAATTTCGCACCCAAGTAGTACTATCTAAATCTTGACGATCGCGCCACATTCCAACAAAGGGATCATTAACTAAATCAACATTTGACGATGCAGACAGAGGTTCAGAATATATGTACTTTTGTTTCAAAAAAGCGATCAGGCTGACTACTTGGCTCTGTGCTTCAGCAGGCAAAGATAAAAATTCACCTAAAATCTCATGAGTCATGGTTGTATCCTCCCCCATATCACGCCCAAAAGCCTGTTAGCCAGATTAGCTTACTGCAAACAATCTCCTTTAAGGAAACTTATCACAGAAGCCTTCTAGGAAGGTAGCAAAGATTCTTATATCTGGCTGCACTTTGTCACAAAATTTCACTATTATTTCGGGTAAGGTATCGTAAATCCCTTGATAGATTCAATCGGGACTAACTTCTGGGAAAACCGCTATAGATCCCCTGCAAAAATCAAAAATCTGACCTTAGCTGAGGAGAATCCCAGACAGGAGGAGAAAAAAGACAGGACAATTTAGTACAAATGCTCTGCCCTCCCTGCTCTGGCGCTCCCTAGCTTACCAGAGGTCGATTATTCACTAAATGGTATCAAAAAAATCGGGTCTAAAACCTCGTCTTTACTCGTTTTATTATAACAGGATTTGGGATCACAGCTGCAATCAATGTGCATGGTGCGTTCCCCAAAAATCGATCGCTGGACCAGTAGGAGTCACATTAGGGAACGCACCCTACAAGATCGGCGATCGTACTAGAAGATCAGCGATCGCACTTGCTAACGACAGATTCTTTCTCTAAATGATCTACGAATTTCATTCAAAAGCGCCTCATATTCATGTTTATATCGCCGATTACAGTCAATTTGTTCTTCTGCTATATCTGGGACTACAAACCGCAGATCTCCTTCTGAACGTATCTCTAAAAGTCGAATTTTTCCGAGTCTAAATTCACCAAATATTTTTAAAATATTTTTAAGTTTTTCATAGTCTATTTCATCAAAAAAGATTGCGCTTTCTTCAACTTTTTCGAGCGTTGCTCTTAGTTGGCTAGAAAAAGTCAAAACATTCTCATGAGTTGCTTGTTTCCACAAATCATTTCCAGCCAAACGTAATAGCTGAAGTATTCTCCACATATCCCAATATGATCGAAACTCGGCTGTAGCATAATCATTTAACTGTGGAGATGAAATATTTAGCTGATTTCGGAAATACTCAAGTTGCTCTCCTAATGGTACTGAGCCATTGAAGATTGCTATGTTACCACCAGCGCTCAATGCTCTTGCGTCTATCACTCCTGCTTCTGATGAACCGCTTTTATTTGTGGGGGGCTGATTGAAATGGCTATTTGAGCTTGTAAGTGAGATGTCACCTCTGGCTCTAATATCTTCTGCATCAATACCTTGTCCAGTTCTCTCATCTGCCATAAATCGCCCTTGTCGGCTTCTTATACTTTTAGCTTTGATGCCACCTTTCTGCTCTGAAGCGTTTGTATTTCCTGTCTTGAGACTTAGCCAATACCCAATTAACATACCAAAAACCGCGAATGCGATCATCCATAAAATCGTTTGATCGTTAAATTTTTCACCAATAGCTCGTTGCTGAATAGCCGCTGCAATCAAATTGAAAATGACATTGACGATAGCACCAACAAAAAGACCAAGAACTGGGTATATGTACTTTCTTTGCATAAACCAATATCGCAACTTTGTGTCAAATACTAACAAGGCTAACTACATAAGCACCAGAACTTTGCAATGCAGCTTCTCGGAAACTTTCCGCATAACACTCTCCAGAGTAACAATACGAGTCAACTTCCAGCATATCACCCCATTTAGGCGCAATCACCCGAACTTTTCCCTATACCACGCCCAAAAGCCTGTTAGCCAGATTAGCTTACTGCAAACAATCTCCTTTAAGGAGACTGATCACAGAAGCCTTCTGGAAATCTAGCAAAGATTCTTATATCTGGCTGCACTTTGTCACAAAATTTCACTATTATTTCGGGTAAGGTATGGTAAATCCCTTGATAGATTCAATCGGGACTCACTTCTGGGAAAACCGCTATAGATCTCCTGCAAAAATCAAAAATCTGACCTTAGCTGAGGAGAATCCCAGACAGGAGGAGAAAAAAGACAGAAAAATTTAGTACAAAAGCTCTCCTCTCCCTGCTCTGGCGCTCCCTAGCTTGTCAGAGGTCGATTGCGACGACAATTATCGCAATGACCACAGCGAAAATTATCGGCATTTTCCTGAAAACCAAAGGCATTTAAGAGAAAGTGCCAACGACAGCGACGGGTATAGAGGTAGGGAAACATCTCATTTCTGGGTTTAAAAGTCATCTTGGCGGAATTATGGCGATAAATAAGCCGATAATGAAAAGGATCGAGCCATTCTAGGCGATCGAGACTGTGTAAAAGGGAGAGAATGAGCGCACCATCGGGAAATTCGGCACTAATCGCCTCCACTTTGCCCTCTAGGGGAATTTGGGCTAAAATTTGCCAAGCTTGTCGGTATTGGCGCTCCTGTTGGGAGTTAAAGAATTTTTGCTGGTTTTTATCGCTATTATCTAACCATCCCGTCGGTTCACTAATTAAGGTGAGAGCCTGCATCTTACCGCCATCACGACCACCGCGGCCGATTTCCTGTAGGTATTCTGATAGTAAAGCTGGGGGTTGGTAGTGGACAACCCAACGCACATCGGGTTTATTGATACCCATGCCAAAAGCTGAGGTACAGACAACAAAAGTTAAATCCCCCCGCAGCCAATTTTGTTCTATTTCTCGACGCTGAAAGGGGGATAAACCGGCATGGTAGGCACTGGTGCGATAATGGAGAGATTGCAACCATGCCGCTAAATTTTCACTATGGCGACGGGAACGAGTATAGATCAGGCCGGATTGTCGAGGTTGACTGGTGAGGAAGTTTAATAGTTGATGACGACGACAACCGGGGCTAATACATATTTTGGTGCTTAAGTCAAGGTTTTGACGGTAAGGATTTATTAAGAAAAGCTGCGGTTTTTCTAGTTGTAAGACGCGGGTGAGAGTCTCACGGGTGGCAGGGTTAGCGGTGGCCGTAAAAGCAGCGATCGCTATTTGGCTGCCGGCCGGTTTTGATTGCAGAAGAGCGGGACGGACGGCCCCAAGACGACGGTAAACAGGACGAAAATTATCGCCCCACTGGGTTAAACAATGGGCCTCGTCGAGGATGAGAGCGTTAATTTTAACGTGGGGAAGGGTTAATTTTGACCAGAGGGGCGGACTTAAGAGGGTTTCCGGGGAAAGATAGAGAAGTCGCAGGGTTTCATCTGCGATCGCGTTTAAGGTTTTCTTTCTCTGTTGTCGGGGGATTTCGTGATGAATCAGGGCAACGGGTAGTTTTTTGGCTAATAATTCCTCCACCTGATTTTCCATCAGGGCCACTAGGGGAGAAATCACTAGGGTTAAGCCGGTTTTTAATAAAGCGGGCAGTTGAAAACAGATAGATTTACCAAATCCCGTGGGCATGACAATTAGGGCATCCTTTGCCGCTAAAATTGTCTCGATAATCTCCTGTTGGGGAAAGCGAAAGGCCTCATAGCCCCAAATTTTCTGAAAAATAGTCTGGATGCTTTCGGTATCGTGGGAAGACATGGGTTAACTGCTGGAAATTATGAATTATGAATTGGGGAGAGGGGAGCAGGAAGAATAAATAAAAATAATCTCCTGACTTGAAAGAGGGTGTGGGCTTCGGCCGTGAGATCAGTGGTTCGACCGGCTCACTAACACGAACGATCAGCAGAACGGGTGTAGGGAAGGAAACCTCTTTCATCTCTGGTGGTGAAAACTTTTTTATCGGGACTGACTACTGACCACCGACGACCGACGACCGACGACCGACGACCGATTCCTAACTCAATGTTAGACAAAGATAAGCAAAAATTATTTATTGACTCCAAAAACTTGAGAATATTTAAATTAACATTTCGCAATATTTATAAATTCTTAAAAATTAATTGAGAAATATTTTTATTTAACAACGATGTTACAATGGTTACAGCGATTTTGCTGAATTTCATAATGGGTTATACTTTGCTTTTTTGGTCGGCAATGGTTGAAACCCTTGGCACACCTACAAGGTGATCCCAATTACGACAGGTAAATCAGTCAATTTCACCCCCAACGATGATCTTTTTTTTGTGTAGTTTTGTTGCAAAAAAAAAGTTTTTTTGACAAAAAGCACAAAGTATGAATTATGAATTATGAATTATGAATTTCTGTGTGGAAACGGGGTCTATACTGATAGTTTCTTCAGCAAAATAGTCCTAAAAGTCTTTCCAGGTAAATATTTCACGATTCTATAAGCAAAAATTATCACACAAAGTCGAGAAGATCCGAATTATCAAGTGGAGAAGTGGAGAGGTGGGGAGGTGGAGAGGTGGGGAGGTGGGGGAATTTCAACTAAAACCCTAAAACCCTAACACCCCAACACCCTATTTCCTGATTCGGAGAGTACTGACAACCGACTCCTAACGGCTTCAAGTGGGGAATTACTCTACCACCCAGGGAGTAATGGCGGGAGTCCAATTAGCCAATTCTGTATCGCTAAACCAGAGACTAACTTCATCTTTGGCGGTATCTGGACCATCGGAACCATGGATAAGATTGCGTCCGACACTAATGCCAAAATCACCGCGAATCGTACCAGGTTCAGCATTGAGGGGATTAGTGGCGCCAATAATTTTTCTAGCGGAGGCAATTACTCCTTCTCCTTGCCAAACCATGGCTACCACGGGGGAGGAGGTAATAAAATCGACCAAAGAACGAAAAAAAGGTCGTTCCTTATGAACAGCGTAGTGTTTTTCCGCTAATTCGCTAGAAACCTGCATCATTTTCAACCCAACCAGCGTAAAACCTTTAGTTTCAAAGCGTTGAATAATTTCCCCCACCAGATTGCGCTGCACACCGTCGGGTTTAATCATTAAGAAAGTGCGTTCCATACTGCCTCTTAAAATTTAGCCATAAATTCTCACAAAACCCAGATTAACCCAGAATGGCATCCTAGAGAACGGCATAATTTTCGCTTAAATTGCTGAGTTAGCTTGCAGTGCAAGGTTTGTGTGATAATTTTTGCTTATAGAATCGTGAAATATTTACCTGGAAAGACTTTTAGGACTATTTTGCTGAAGAAACTATCAGTATAGACCCCGTTTCCACACAGAAACCAGAAGAGCCTCGTTTTGGCTCCCTGTTCCCCAATTCATAATTCATAATTCATAATTCATAATTCATAATTCCCACTTCCTCTACTCCCTGCTCTCCTATACTTTTTAAACAAGATTTAGTATCACTATAGGTGGGAGAGAGTCACCAATATTAAGAGGAACCTAAAAAATGAGTCTAAAACTTTACTTTTTGCGTCATGGCGAAACCACAGCTAGTCAAACGGGTAGTTTTTGCGGTCGATTAGACTTGGAACTAACCCCAGCCGGCTATGAAATGGCCAAGGATTTCGCCCTTGCCTATCGAGATGTGCCTTGGACAGGAATTTATTCTAGTCCCCTCAAACGCACCATGGCCACGGCCACACCTTTAAGCGAACTCTTAGGTATTCCCATCCACAAACGGGAAGGATTAAAAGAGATTGCCTACGGCCAATGGGAGGGAAAAACCGCAGCTGAGGTTAATCGGGAGTTTCATGATGATTATGTGCGCTGGTTAGCAGATCCGGGCTGGAATTCTCCCACGGGGGGCGAAAAAGGCATCGATATCGCTCGCCGCAGTTCGGAGGTATTAGAGGAAATCGACCATCATCACGATGATGGCCATATTTTGATCGTTTCCCATAAAGCAACGATCCGAATCGTGTTATGTTCTCTTTTAGGCATTGATATCGGCCGTTATCGCGATCGAATTGCCATGCCTGTGGCCTCGGTGACGGTCGTTGAATTAGCCGAACATGGTCCCCTCTTTCAAGTCATGGGCGATCGCTCTCACATCCGCAATGACCTGCGCTCGCGAGCGGGAACCTAACCAGTCAACAGCAACCAGGGAAGCCCCAGATTTGGTCTCCTGAAAAACTATGTGCTTGATGTTATATTTTCTACGACACGGACAGACAGCCTATAGCAAAACGGGGGGATACTGTGGTACTCCAGAAAATGATCCCGGTTTGACTGCCGAAGGCATCGAAATGGCGGAAGAGTTCGCTGATGTCTATCGTTCTTTACCTTGGCGCGCGGCCTATGTCAGTCCCCTCCAAAGAGCTATTCAAACCGCTAAACCTCTCTGTGAAGCGGTGGGACTGGAATTAGAAATCCGGCAGGGATTGCAAGAGATCGGTTATGGTCTTTGGGAGGGTATGCACCCCAACGATATCGATCGCCAATATCATGATCTCTATGTACGCTGGTTGACGGATCCCGCTTGGAATGCTCCCCCCAACGGGGAAAGGGGCATCGATATCGCCCGTCGTTCCGCGGCCGTTTTGGAGGAAATCGAACACACCCACAGTGAGGGCAATATCCTGATCGTTTCCCACAAGGCCACCATCCGGATCATGCTCTGTAGTCTGATGGGTATCGATGTGGGCCGTTATCGCGATCGATTTGAAATGCCCGTGGCAGCTGTCAGTATTGTCGAATTAGGCAGTCGTGGCCCGCTTTTCCATGGCATCGGTTTACGCTCCCACCTCAGTGAGTACCTGCGTTCTCTCCCCTGCACCTAATCAGTGATCAGTTATCAGTTTTCATACTCAATCCGGTTATTAAAAACTGATTATTTATTCCCTCTTTTGCCTGTCCTGATATGTAGCCTATACTCAACGGATTTATAGTTATTTCAAATAAGAACGAGACACTAGGCGACACAATAAGTACGAATAATTTCATCAAGGGTTGTCCCCACAGGAGCATACATTCTTGCCCTCTTTAATGCACTAAAATCAT
>SFBI01000021.1 GCA_007095845.1 Microcystis aeruginosa Ma_MB_S_20031200_S102 | reverse complement strand
AGTTTGTTTTAAATCGCTTAAACTAAACATCGCTTCTATCTCCTTTCTACTGACTTGGGGTAACTTATAAACCAAAATTGTCTCTATCAATTCTAAAAGTTCTTGCTGTTGTTTGACTTACGGTGGCACACCATAAATCATCCTCTTGCCAAACAATAACTTTAATATTCATCTTTAACTTTTTTGTCCTTATACGTCAAAGTAATGATCGATATTAATCGGGAACCACTCCCCATCTAATACCTGTTCGAGGGAGAAAGGAGGCTCCACAGGAATCGCGTCGCCAGTGACGGTTTTCGCTTGTATTAGGGTTTTTCGAGCATTCGAGTAGGCTTTTTGAAAATAATCCCGCGCATGGTTGCTGAGAGTGGTGGTTTCTAGCCACTCTCCTAGTTGAGTTCGGAAACTGGCGATTTCTCCTACCCAGTGACAGACGTTGTGTTCTCGCTCCCGTTCCGATTTGTGATCAGCTAACTTAAACAGGTGTTCGATAAGCTGGGTTAATAAACTCTCTACAGCTCGTCTGTCACTTTTTCCCATGCACTCCACTTCCTCAATCAGATTTTCCCAGTCCACCTCATCAAACTTTTTTAGCTTTAAAAGTTCGGCGGTTTTTGAAGCCCAGAGAACAAAATCCTGATCATATAATGCTTTCATTGATAAAGCTGTTTCTACTGCCATAGTTTCGTTCCCACTGATCATAAAACTATGTCTTTAGCTTAACTTTACTAGCGCAAACCCTTTTAACTTTTTTGTCTTTTACTAAGCATTGTAACTCGATCTCATCAGACGTTATACAATAAGTCTTGTCCCTCGATCGCATTGTCCCATGACTACCCCCTTCACTGCCGCAGAAATTGCCTCAGAAGGCATCAAACCCGAAGAATACGAAGAAATAGTCAAAAGACTGGGAAGACACCCCAATAAAGCCGAATTAGGAATGTTTGGCGTGATGTGGTCGGAACACTGCTGTTATAAAAACTCCCGGCCGCTGCTTAAACAATTCCCCACCACTGGCGAAAAAATTCTCGTCGGACCGGGAGAAAATGCCGGAGTAGTGGATTTAGGCGATGGATTGCGATTAGCCTTTAAAATCGAGTCCCATAATCATCCTTCTGCGGTGGAACCCTTCCAAGGTGCCGCTACCGGAGTCGGAGGCATCCTGCGGGATATTTTTACCATGGGGGCCCGTCCTATTGCTATCCTCAACTCCCTCCGTTTTGGTAACTTGCAAGATGCCCGCAATCGTCGCATTTTTGCTGGAGTCGTGGAAGGAATAAGTCATTATGGCAATAGTGTGGGCGTTCCCACGGTGGGCGGTGAGATATACTTCGATAATGCCTACAATGGCAATCCCCTCGTTAATGCCATGGCTTTAGGGCTAATGGAAACCGAGGAAATCGTTAAATCTGGGGCAAAAGGCCTGGGAAACCCGGTTTTATACGTTGGTTCTACCACCGGCCGGGACGGTATGGGAGGAGCAAGTTTTGCCAGCGCCGAATTAACCGATAAATCTATGGATGACCGGCCTGCGGTGCAAGTGGGCGACCCTTTTCTGGAAAAATCCCTGATAGAAGCTTGTTTAGAGGCATTTAAGACCGGCGCGGTGGTGGCGGCCCAGGACATGGGGGCCGCGGGGATCACCTGTTCTACCTCCGAAATGGCGGCCAAGGGAGGGGTGGGAATTGAATTAGACCTGGATAAAATCCCCGTCCGGGAAACTGGGATGGTTCCCTACGAATATCTGCTGTCGGAATCCCAAGAAAGAATGTTATTTGTGACAGCATCGGGACGAGAAGGCGAATTAATCGAGATTTTCCAACGTTGGGGACTTCAGGCTGTGGTCGCTGGCCAGGTAATTGCAGAACCGATCGTCCGTATATTATTTAAAGGGGAAATTGCCGCCGAAATTCCTGCCACGGCCCTAGCGGATAATACTCCTATCTATCATCGGGAATTACGGGCAGAACCGCCGGAATACGCCCAAAAAGCCCAATTATGGGAAGATAGCACGATTCCTATTCCCGAATCCTATAACGAGATTTTATTAAAACTGCTGGATAGTCCCTCGATTGCCTCAAAACGCTGGATTTATCGTCAATATGATCATCAAGTCCAGAATAACACCGTTATTCTCCCCGGGGGAGCCGATGCGGCTGTGATTCGCGTGCGTCCTCTGGGTGCTAATCCCGCAAATTCTCGGCGAGGTGTAGCGGCGACTACAGATTGTAATCCGCGATATGTTTATCTTGACCCCTATAACGGAGCTAAGTTGGCCGTGGCAGAAGCGGCCAGAAACCTTAGTTGTGTTGGTGCTGACCCCATTGCTGTCACGGATAATCTCAATTTCGGAAGTCCAGAGAATTCAATCGGTTATTGGCAATTAGCCACTGCTTGTCAGGGTATTGCCGAAGCTTGTCGGGAAATGAATACACCGGTGACTGGGGGTAATGTCTCTTTGTACAACGAAACCGTTGATGCAGCTGGCAGCCCCCAGTCTATTTATCCGACTCCCGTGATTGGGATGGTGGGATTAGTGCCGGATATCGGGCAAATTTGCGGCCAAGGTTGGCAAAAAGCGGGGGATTTAATCTATATTTTGGGTTTTTCCTTGCCAACTATCGGCGCTTCCGAATATTTAGCCGTTATTCACGGTTTGGTGACAGGAAAACCGCCGGTAATTGATTTTGAATTAGAAAGAAAGGTACAAGCGGCCTGTCGTCGGGGAATTCGCGCTGGTTGGCTGAAATCTGCCCACGATTGCGCGGAGGGAGGTTTAGCCACTGCTTTGGCAGAATGCTGTATTAGTGGTCAATTAGGGGCGGAAATTGACCTTTCTTGGCAGCATCAAGGCCGTTTTGATGCGGTGTTATTCGGGGAATTAGCTAGTTGCATTATCGTCTCCGTTTCCCCCGAAAATCAGCAAGATTGGGAAGAATATCTAAAGACACAATTGGGAGACTATTGGCAAATAACCGGCAAAGTTAGCGAAAAAAGCGATAATCTTTTAATTCTTGACCGGAATAAACAACCGGCGATCGATGTTAGTCTAGAAACTATACAGCAAGTTTGGTCAAAAGCGATCGAAAGAAGACTTTAGGGAAGGAAACAGGAGTCGGTCGTCGGGAGTGAGGAAATGGGGAAATGGGGAAATGGGGAAATGGGGAAATGGGGAAATGGGGAAATGGGGAAATGGGGAAATGGGGAAATTCAGCTAAAACCCTAACACCCCAAAACCCTAACACCCCAAAACCCTAACACCCCAAAACCCTAACACCCCAAAACCCTAACACCCCAAAACCCTAACACCCCAAAATCCAACACCTGATAACTGTTCTCAAATCGCCATAGAAGAAAGTGTTAAAAAGAGATTAAGATAAATTAAGATTTTGTATCAAAAGTAGCCCCAAACCCCAGTCCTCTCATGTCTAGCCATCCCGACTCATCCCTATTCTTGAACCGCGTCGATAAGCCTGAAGAAGCCTGTGGAGTTTTTGGACTCTATGCCCCCGAGGAAGAAGTAGCAAAACTGACCTATTTCGGACTTTATGCCCTGCAACACCGAGGACAGGAATCGGCAGGTATTGCCACCTACGACGGGGAAACGGTGCATTGTCACAAAGAAATGGGCTTAGTTTCCCAAGTTTTTAACGAAACTGTCCTTAAAACCTTGCCCGGTACTCACGCCGTCGGTCATACTCGTTACTCTACCACTGGTTCTAGCCGTCGGGCCAATGCCCAACCTGCTGTGATCGAAACCCGTTTAGGTAAACTTTCCCTAGCACATAACGGCAATTTAGTCAATACTTTTGAGTTAAGAAATGTATTAGAAAAGCGCGGTTGTGATCTCTTCACCACCACCGACTCGGAAATGATCGCGGTCGCTATCGGCCAGGAGGTGGATAGTGGCAAGGATTGGATAGAAGCGGCGATCGATGCCTTTAGCTATTGTAGCGGGGCTTACAGCCTTGTTATCGGCACACCGACGGGAATTATCGGGGCGCGGGATCCCAATGGTGTCAGACCGTTAGTAATTGGGGTTTTGCAAGAAGAAGGCAATCCCCCCCGTTATGTTTTAGCTTCGGAAACCTGCGGATTAGATATTATTGGGGCCGATTATCTGCGGGATGTGCAGCCGGGGGAATTAGTTTGGATTAGTGAAGATGGCTTATCTTCGGTGGATTGGGCCATAAAACCGGAGAAAAAATTATGCGTTTTTGAGATGATTTATTTTGCCCGTCCCGATAGTATTGTTCACGAGGAATCTTTATATACTTATCGGGTACGTTTGGGGGAACAATTAGCCAAAGAGTCGCCGGTAGAAGCAGATATGGTGATGGGAGTTCCCGATTCAGGTATTCCAGCAGCGATCGGATTTTCGCGCATTTCTGATATTCCCTACGCAGAAGGATTGATTAAAAATCGTTATGTGGGACGGACTTTTATTCAACCAACCCAACACATGAGAGAGTCGGGAATTAAGATGAAATTGAATCCTTTAAGGGATGTTTTACAGGGAAAAAGAGTTATTATTGTTGATGATTCGATCGTGCGGGGAACCACTAGCCGGAAATTAGTTAAAGCTTTACGCGATGCAGGAGCAAGAGAAGTTCACATGAGAATATCTTCACCTCCGGTGACTCATCCTTGTTTTTATGGCATTGATACGGACAACCAAGAGCAATTAATTGCGGCAACTAAATCGGTGGCGGAAATTCAGGCACAAATCGGGGTGGATAGTTTAGCTTATCTCAGTCACGATGGAATGTTAACAGCAACAAAAGAAGATCCGAAAACCTTCTGTACTGCTTGTTTTAATGGCGATTATCCGATTCCTGTACCTGATAATGTTAAGCGATCGAAGTTGATTTTAGAAACAGTTAAATAAATAACCTCAAGGCTAAATCCTCTGAAAACAATCGGCAATTTCCTGGGGAGTTAAAAGGGAATTAGGATAACCGGAAAGTTGTCCTAATTTTTGTGCCAATAAAACCGCTTGGGGTGGAGTTAGATAGGTTTTGGCTAAGAGATCGGTTTGATGATAAGCTTGTCGGATTGGGGCATCTAAAAGGATAGTTCCTTGACCCATGATAATTACTCTTTCGGCGTATTCTGGCATTAAATAGAGGTGATGGGTGATCACAATCACGGTTTTGCCCATCTGGTGTAATTGACGACTCACCTCTAAAATTGCCTTAGCTCCTTGGTAATCTTGGCCGGTGGTGGGTTCATCAAAAACAACTATGCGCGGTTCCATGGCTAAAATTGCCGCAATCACTACCCGCGCTCGATCGCCTTTCGGTAAGGAGAGAGGATGATAGGATCGATATTCTAGCAATCCCATGGCTTCTAGACTTGCTTCCGTGCGTTGGATAATGATTTCTGGAGAATAACCGAGATTAGTCAGGGCAAATGATACTTCTTTCTCGACAGTGGTGTTAAAAATCTGATTATCGGGATTTTGGGCTACATAACCGATCGAACGCGCTAAATCACTGACAGAAAAGCTAGCGGTCGAACGTCCATCAATCATAACTTGACCGGTGGTCGCCGAAAGAAGATTGAGAAAATGCTTGACTAAAGTGCTTTTTCCTGCGCCATTTTGACCGATAATCAGCAGATATTCCCCTTCGGCAATATCGAGGGACACATCCCACAAAGCGGTAGTACCATCGGGGTAGGTATGACAGAGATTTTTTACCCTCAGTATGGGGTTTAAGGGGTCACAAACCGACGATAAGGGAGGGGTTAGGCTGATTTGATGATAAAAGGATTTAATCTCGTTTAAACGGGCAAAACTGCGGTCTAAGGTGACAGGAATCGACTCGACCGCCCCGATTTTCTGCTCGATCAAGGCAAAAGTAGTGGCCACTTGCGGGGGACGCAGGGCATTTTCCTGTAAACGTTGTACTTGGGAGTAGATCTCTGCTGGGGTTCCCATAGCCTCGATCGCACCATCCCTTAATAGTACTAGGCGATCGGCATATTCGGCCATTTCCTCGGCCGCGTGGGAGACCATCACAATAGTGACACCGAGATGGCGATTTAATTCCTTAATGGTGGCGAAAACTTCCTGGGATCCCACCGGATCCAGTTGGGAGGTGGGTTCATCGAGAATTAACAAAGCGGGCTGAACTGCGAGAGCGGCGGCGATCGCTAATCGTTGTTTTTGTCCTCCCGATAGTTCCCCCGGGGATTTTTTTTCCATTCCCTCTAACCGGACTGCCGCTAAAACTTTGGGAATACGCGCTTTAATTTCCTCTCGCGGTAGCCGTAAATTTTCTAGGGTAAAAGCGATTTCATTTTCTATCGAAGTGGCTAAAAGTTGCGTTTCGGGATCTTCAAATACTGCCCCCACATAGCGGGCCAAGGTGCTAACGGGATGGGTTAAAGTGTCTAAACCGGCTACTGTTGCATAACCAAAAAAACGTCCTCCGTAAAATTGGGGGACAATACCGTTAAGAGTTAAACAGAGAGTAGTTTTTCCCGCACCTGTGGGTCCGATAATACCTAAAAATTCGCCTCGATGAATTGCTAAAGAGATATTTTTAAGCACTAGATTGGAGGATTCGGGATAAATATAGGAAACTTTCTCTAATTGGGCGATGATTTCCATTATTGGTGGGGAAGAGAAGACGGGGGTGGAGTAGATAGGGAGATATTTTTTAGGGAAATTTGAATGAGGGACGCTTCTATTTTTCGCTACCTCGATCGATGAACTTGATTATCACACAGGTGGCCCACTACTCTGTGATTTATCCTGCAATTTTACCAGTTACCCCCCGCCCGTTCGCAGAAAAACTTAATATTTCTACTCTTGACAAATTTGCTTTAAGGTGGTAAAGAAATCGGGGTAGGAAATGCCGGCCGCTTCAGCGCGATGGATAGTGGTGGGTTGACGGGAATTGAGGGCAGCGATCGCTAGACTCATGGCAATGCGATGATCGGTAAAACTGTCCACTTCCGTGCCGAATAGGCCCGTACCGCCGGTAATCTCTAAACCATCGGGTAATTCCCTTACTTTTGCTCCTAGGCGATCAAGTTGGGTGGCCATCACCGTCAGGCGATCGCTTTCCTTCACCCGTAATTCCTCGGCATCCTTGATAATTGTCGTTCCTTGGGCAAAAACCGCCGCTACTGCCAAAATTGGAATTTCATCGATCAGACGGGGTATAATCTCACCGGCGATCGTGGTTGCCTGTAGTTGACTGGATTTCACCCGCAGATCCGCCACCGGTTCTCCCGTCACCACCCGTTGATTTTCGAGGGTGATATCTGCTCCCATTGCCTGTAAAACCTGTAAAACTCCAGTTCTAGTCGGGTTTATTCCCACATTTTCGATTAATAACTCGGAATTAGGCACGATTGCCCCTGCTACCAACCAAAAAGCTGCCGAACTGATATCCCCGGGTACGATCACCGTTTGTCCGGTTAAAGTGGGATAACCCGTCACCGTGACGCTATTAGTCTCCCCATCCACCTCAATATTTGCCCCAAAAGCGCGCAACATCCGTTCACTGTGATCGCGAGATAAAGCGGGTTCTGTAATCGTGGTTTTCCCCTCGGTTAACAGTCCAGCGAGAAGAAGACAGGATTTCACCTGTGCAGAAGCGACGGGAGAATAGTAGTGGATCGGTTGCAGATATTCCCCAGAAACGGCTAAAGGAGCCAAAGAATGGGCTTTTCTGCCCCAAATTTGCGCTCCCATTTCCTTGAGGGGTTTCACCACCCTGGACATGGGACGCGATCGCAGGGAAGCATCACCGGTAACGACAAAAAAACGGTCCTGATGACCGGCCAATAATCCTAACATTAAGCGGATCGTCGTGCCGGAATTGCCCGCATCGAGGATTTCTAAGGGTTCCTCAAGATTGCCTAAACCCCTACCTTTGACGATCACTTTCTCGCTGTTGAGTTGGGAAATTTCCACACCCATGGCACGAAAACAACTAGCGGTACTGCGGGGATCTTCGCCCAATAATAAACCATGAATAACGGTTTCTCCTTCGGCGATCGCTCCTAACATCAGGGAACGATGGGATATAGATTTATCGCCAGGGATGGTGATTTTTCCCCGTAATCCCGTGATTTTGGCTGGATCGATGACTAAATCTTGATGGGATTGAAGGGGGTTAAGGGTGACAATAGACATGATCGTTAGGCAGATGAAGAGAAGCTCGATCTATTTTCCCCCTTTACCTCGCCCTTTCCTTGTCAAGTTATGTAAAGAATATTAAGCTAGAAGCATAACCTCTTGTCCCCTAACCCTAGTATTTTTTACTAAAATGACTGCTATGATCGTTTCAGATAAGTCTGATATACTCTAGACCAGTTAAACCCTTATGAACTCTATCCTTGATATTCGGCTCTCTTGGATTTGGTGGGTAAAATGTATTCTAAGATACAGTCCTGCTGGCGCGGGGGTGAAAGGAACCACAGAGACACAGAGGACACAAAGATCGATCAATCCTATGTAAGTTAAACTTATCACACATAACCTAGAAGAGCCTAAAATGACTATAACTGATAACTGATAACTGATAACTGATAACTGATAACTGATAACTGATAACTGATAACTGATAACTGATAACTGATAACTGATAACTGATAACTGATAACTGATAACTGATAACTG
>SFBI01000209.1 GCA_007095845.1 Microcystis aeruginosa Ma_MB_S_20031200_S102 | reverse complement strand
ATACATTCCTCCTAGGGAGGGGGTGGGACGAACCACAAAGATATAAAGGATACAAAGATTGATCGATCATATAGTAAGTTAAACTGATCACACAGAACCTAAAAGAGCCGATTCCCTCTAGTTTGGCTGGATAAGTCCTGTCAGGTTAAGGAAATTCGATGAACCAAGAATCCCTCGCTTTTAGCGACGGGAGTGTCAAAATTAGTTTTTCAGTAATCAAATCTGGAATTTATGAGCATTTTAGAACTGATAGAAAAAAGACTAGAAGAAAACTTTACGCTCCACGAACAATACCTAAACCCCCAGATGGTTAGGGTACTAAAAACGATCGGCTACGATCGCCACTACGTTAAAGCTGAAGGTGCATACCTATTCGACAATCAGGGAAAAAAGTATCTGGACTTACTGAGTGGTTTTGGTGTTTTCGCTCTCGGACGCAATCACCCCAAGATCGTGCAAGCTTTACAGGAGGTATTGACGGCAGCATTGCCCAATTTAGTCCAATTGGATGCTTCTATCCTAGCGGGATTGCTGGCGGAACGGTTAGCAGCGATCGCACCGACTGGATTAGAACGAGTTTTCTTTGCTAATTCCGGCACAGAAACTGTCGAGGCCGCCATAAAATTCAGCCGCTACGCCACCGGACGCGGCAAAATTGTTTACTGTCAGGGAGGCTACCACGGGTTAACCATGGGGTCCCTTTCCGCCACCGGCGATCCCCATTATCGCCAGGGATTTGGGCCTTTTCTGGCCGATTTTAAGGAAATTCCCTTCGGCGATCTGGCCGCACTCGAAAAAGCTCTAATTAACCAAGACGTAGCGGCTTTTATTACCGAACCGATCCAAGGTCACGGGGTGAGAATTCCCGAACCGAACTATCTCCCGGCGGCGGCTGCCCTTTGTCGTCGTTATGGCACTCTTTTTGTGGCCGATGAAGTGCAGACCGGTTTAGGCCGGACTGGCAAAATTTGGGCTGTGGAACATTGGGGGGTAGAACCGGACATTTTATGCGTTGCCAAGGCTCTTTCGGGCGGTTTTGTGCCAGTGGGAGCGGTTCTCTGTCGTCGCTGGATCTTTGATCGAGTATTCGATCGCATGGATCGTTCTGTGGTTCATGGTAGCACTTTTGGTAAAAATAATCTGGCCATGGCCGCCGGTATTGCCACTTTACAGGTGATTGAGGAGGAAAAATTAGTCGAGCGATCGGCTGCAATCGGTCAACAAATTATCGCAGAACTACAGCCCCTCGTAGATCAGTACGAATGTTTGCAGGAAGTGCGGGGATTGGGTATGATGATCGCCTTGGAATTTGCCGAGCCGAGCAGTTGGTCACTAAAAGCCGCCTGGAAAATGCTAGAAACCGCCAATAAAGGACTATTTTCCCAGTTAATCGTCGTTCCCCTCTTTACCCGCCATCAAATCCTCTCCCAGGTTTCCGGCCACGGCATGAATATCATTAAGTTTATCCCCCCCCTCACCCTCTCCGATGAGGATTGCCGTTGGATTGTGACCGCCGTTAAAGATGTGGTCGCTGATGCTCACCGCATACCTGGAGCTGCTTGGGAATTCGGCAAAACCTTGGCCAGTCAAGCTGTCCGCCAAAAAACCGCCAAAAAATAGTTAATATGTCCAGTTTGTTTCATCCCCTCTGCGGTAGTAACCTTAGCACTCTCCTTCGCTTATTTGTGACCAATGGCGGCATCGATCGCCCCAATTTAGCCCCAGCAACCCTGGCCCTGGCAGTTACCCTGGCGCGACTGCCTTTTTCTACCCTAGAACGGATTTTGATGACAGGGTTTTATGAGCGCCGCGTGCAGATAAAAGCACCCATTTTTATTGTCGGCTATTGGCGCAGTGGCACGACCCATCTGCACAATTTAATCGGTCAATCGGAGCATTTTGGCTATATTTCGCCCCTAGCGGTGGGATTGCCCTGGGATATCCTCGGTATCGTCCGCTTATTTCAACCGCTGCTGGAATTAGCTCTACCGAGCGATCGCCATGTGGATAACGTCGCCGTTACTCCCAATTCACCCCAAGAAGACTCGATCGCCCTGGCCAGCATGATCCCCCTTTCCTACTACCATGGTTTATACTTTCCCCAACGTTTTCAGTATCATTTCGATCGAGGGGTTTTTTTTCAAGGCTGCAGCGAGAAAGAAATCGCCAATTGGCAACGTTGGCATACTCATCTATTAAAAAAAGTTTCCATCCATCAAAAAGGCAAACAATTACTACTTAAAAACCCCGTTTATACGGCACACATCGCCAAATTGCGAGCTATCTGGCCCGATGCTAAATTTATTCATATCTACCGCAATCCCTATCTAGTTTTTTCCTCAACCCGCCACTTTTTTACCCGCATCCTACCAGAACTAGCACTACAATCCTATGATAATTTATCTATTGATGTCATCGAGCAAGCGATTCTGAAAAGTTATCCCTTAATGCTTAATTCTCTCCTGGGAGATAGTGCCGATTTACCTACCGATAGTTTTGTAGAAATTAGTTTTGAAGATTTAGAAAAAGAACCCCTAGCACAAATTGAGAAAATCTACGATCAACTGCAACTTCCTGACCTAAAAATATCTATGCCTCGCTTTGAGAAATATATCGCCAGTCTGCAAGGATATAAAAAAAATAATTATCCCCCAGACCCAAAAGCGATCGAATTAGTCGAATCTCATTGGCTGCCATTTATTCAACGTTGGAATTATTTTTAGTCATCAGTCATCAGTCATCAGTCATCAATTATCAGTTATAATTCATAATTCATAATTTAATATGAAATATCTTAAATTTATCTTTCTGGGTTTAGGTTTTGTTTTACTAGGGGTAATTTTACGCCAAACAAATCTGCAAGAAGTTTGGCAACAAATCACCCTAGTTGGTTGGTGGGGAATGACATTAGTAATTATTTTTTACTTCCTAGAATTCCTCACCGATGTTTTTACTTGGCAACTAACTTTTAAAAGTATTCCTATCCAACCTAGATGGACAATTTGCCTATTATTAATTTACATGGTAGGGGCAGCCTTTAATCGCGTGACTCCCTTCGCTTCCTTGGGAGGAGAAGGTTTTAAAGCAGTGATGTTAAAAACTCACTATCAGATTAGCTATAAAGAAACCAGTGCCTCGATTATTTTGACGAAAACGTTAAATACCGCTTCCCTTGTCTTTTTTGCAATTATCGGTTTTTTTCTGCTCCTAGCTTCCCAAAAATTCTCCAATTCTTTTAAAACTTTTACTGGATTAAGTCTTGCTATATTCTCCAGTTGTATCCTGATATTTTTCTTGATTCAGCGATTTCGTTTATCCTCCCGAATAGTTAATCGATTAGGTCATTCTTTTTTAGGCGATCGTCTAGCTAAACCTTTAGAAAATCTTCGCAGTGTCGATGATCGTTTAGGGGAATTTTACCGGAATCTGCCCCTATTTAGAAATGGATTGATCGTCGGGTTTCTCAATTGGCCTCTCGGAGCTTTAGAAATCTATGTTTTAATGCAGTTTCTCCAACATCCGATCAGTTTTGCCGATGCTTGGTTATTTGATTCTGTTGCCCAATTAGTGCGCGCTGGAACCTTTTTTATTCCCGCTAATATCGGTACTTTAGAAGGTTCTTTAGTGCTGCTGGGTGCTTCCTTAACCGGTAGTCTAGAATTAGGTTTAGCGATTTCTGTAATTCGCCGGGTTAAAGATATTCTCTGGATTATATTAGGTTTATTGATCTGGTGGTTATTTTCCCTAAGACCAACTTTACCCGATCGCTCTTCAAAATAATATACAGTTTTTGTCACAAACTAGAGTTTAGACTAAATGTGTCCAGCAATGCTCTAAAGTTGATAAATATCAATCTAACAAAAACTCAAAGCTTTACTATACAAGCTTTACAAGCATAAGTTGTTAATAGTTTTACATGACAGGTTCGGTAGACCCATGTTTACCTAAGCGGCGATCGTTAAACCTGAAGTTTATCCCATAACAAAATGACTCAGCCATCAAAAAATAGCTAAGACTTGTATAAATTAAGTCAAAATTATGTCTAAGTCGAATGACTTGTTCCTTTTTTCTCGGAACTTTTTCTTTTTTTAATCACTGGATATCGATTTGTTGTGTTGCGTTTTTTGTCTTTTTCCTATCCTGGCGATTTTGGCTCTTCGTTACTTGTTATGGTTCGATAAGATGGCATAAATAGACTAAATTTTTATCTGACAGAAGATTTAATTGATTAGTTTGCTCTAGATCAAAAACAATTGACAAAAATCGCCAAATGTCTTTTTTTATAAGGGTTTCATCTTTTATAATTCTGTCCCTTGCATAAGAAAAAACGAAGAGCCTGATTTAATTGCTTTTGTTTTAGATAAAAACTTACCTGTTGATGAAATGGAAGCGGCTAATATAGCTAATGAAATTCTTGTTCATCCCCTAGCGCAAGTTTTTTTAACTATTTCTAATCCCTGACAATAGAGATTAGAATATACTAGAGTAATCGATCTTGCTGGTCAAGAAGAAGGATTAATAGCCATTTATAGAGAGAATTAGTCATGCAAGTTTCTCAGGTTAAAATTGAATATGGAGACTTTCAAACTCCCCCAGAGTTAACCAAAAATATTTGTCAAAAATTATGGCAAATTCATGTTAACCCCGATATGATTATTGAGCCAACTTGTGGTATGGGTAACTTTTTAAAAGCAGCATCACTTACCTTTAAAGAAACTGAAAAAATTCTTAGCTTTGAAATTAATCCTAATTATATCACTCAGATTAATCAAGATCGGCAAATATCCCAAGATCAAAGAATACAAATTGAACAGAAGAATTTTTTTGATTGTGACTGATATTCCCTGACTTAATCATGATCATAAGTTTATCGGTGAATCTACGGAAAATATACCGGACATTGTCCTAAAAACTTGGCAATATTTAGCTAATTATAAAAATGATTTTCTAGGTAGAACAAGCAAAGTTTATCAAAATTAGTCAGACTTTTATATATTTAGTGTCAGTTCTTACAGCTTCTCACCTTTTAAGATTACCATTTTTGAACTTTATAAAAAACTAAATTTTAACCTTATATTACCCTGTCAAAATCAACCAGTTATTTTCGATGATACCTTTTACGTCTTAAGCTTAGATGATTTAGATAGAGATACTGCTCAAAAAACCTTATGACTTATCAATTCTTCTCCGGCAGAGAATTTTATTCCTCCCTGATATTTTGTAATGAAAAACGACCAATAAAACCCCGTATTTTAAATAGTTTAAATTTATCGGCTTTAGCCGATAAACTTGTTATCCTATAAGTAGGCTTTAATTTTGGCTGCGTTAATCTCGCATCTTACCGAATATTTTATGATCGGGTTTTCATCCTACACAGGAGTTAATAAGTCAATAAATTTGTCTTGATAATTTACAAAACGATTGCAACCTGAAGAAGAAAAATTACGGGTTTTAACTGATAGCGTTTCTAATAAAGATTAAGATATCTTCCACGAATAAGGAAAAATAGTACTAGGGGATTGACTGGCAAGATGGGTGGATTGGGGGATTTATCAGCAATCACTGAGGGGGAGTAGCTGCGGATATCTAATAGCCACCCCTTTTTACTCAAAAAATATGGTATGATGAGAAATTGTGAGTTTTACGAAAGCCGATGAAAACGGAAGAGATTATCAAATCAATCGAAGCCGAGTATCTCAAGAGCGATCTGCCCATTATCCATGTCGGTGACACGATCCGGGTAGGGGTGCGAATCGTTGAAGGAGATAAAGAGCGGATTCAGCCCTACGAGGGCATTGTCATCGCCAAACGCCATGGCGGTATCAACGAAACGATTACAGTACGCAAAGTCTTCCAGGGTGTGGGAGTAGAAAGAGTCTTCCTGCTCCACTCGCCGCGGGTTGCCAGTATTAAGATCATCCGTCGTGGTAAAGTACGCCGGGCGAAACTCTACTACCTGCGCGATCGGGTTGGCAAAGCCACCAGGGTACAAGAACGTTTCGATCGCCCTCTCTAAAAAATTTCCGGCGACAGCCTAACCAAGAAAGTTGCACAATCGCCAACAACTACGCTATAATAAATAAAGGCCTTAAAAAAGCCAAATAGTTTAGCGAATGGGCGCTCTTAGTTCAGTTGGTAGAACGCAGGTCTCCAAAACCTGATGTCGGGGGTTCAAGTCCTCCAGGGCGCGTTTGGTAATCACCAAGCCGATAATTGCAAAGGACATGATCTAAATGTCTGAGGGTTAGTGTGGGTTGTCCGGTGAAAATGATAAGTTAAGGATAGCCTGAGTATCATTTTAAGGAGTAGCGATCGTGGCCAAAAAAGAAACCCTAGAAAAAGACGCGAGCGACAAGAAAGAGGGAAGCTCCTTTCAGGTCAAGGAATTCGTCAATGAAACCAAAGAAGAACTCGCCAAAGTCGTCTGGCCTTCCCGTCAGCAACTTTTGAGCGAATCGGCGGCGGTGATGTTAATGGTGACTTTAGTAGCCACTCTCATCTATCTGATCGATAAATTCTTTGCCTGGGGTGCAGGGAAGGTGTTCCCATGAATCTAGAAGAAGAGCAGTTTCCCGAAGAACTCAATCTTAGCGGCCTACCGAAAAAACCCCGTTGGTATGCCGTGCAGGTGGCTTCCGGTTGTGAGAAACGGGTCAAAGCTAATTTGGAACAGCGCATCCACACCCTCGATGTGGCTGATCGCATTCTGCAAGTCCAGATTCCCCAAGCGGCCACCGTCAAAGTCCGCAAGGATGGTTCACGGCAACACGGCGAGGAAAAAGTCTTCCCCGGTTATGTCCTGATCAGAATGATTATGGATGATGACGCTTGGCAGGTGGTCAAAAACACCCCCCACGTGATCAACTTTGTCGGGGCCGAACAAAAACGCCACTACGGACGCGGCCGCGGTCACGTCACCCCGCTACCGTTGAGTATGTCAGAAGTCGATCGCATCTTCAAACAAGCTCAGATTCAAGAACCCGTCGTCAAAATCAATATGGAAGTTGGCGATCAAATCTTGGTTCTATCCGGTCCATTTAAGGACTTTGAAGGGGAAGTGATCGAAGTTAGTCCCGAGCGCGGCAAACTCAAGGCCCTGCTCTCCATTTTTGGTCGGGATACCCCGGTCGAATTGGAATTTAATCAAGTCGAAAAACAAAACTAAATCATGGCTAAAAAAGTCGTCGCAATTATTAAACTAGCTCTACCTGCTGGTAAGGCTAACCCTGCTCCTCCGGTTGGTCCTGCTTTGGGTCAACACGGGGTAAATATTATGGCGTTTTGTAAAGATTACAACGCTAAAACCGCCGATCAGGCCGGCATGATCATCCCTGTGGAAATCTCCGTTTTTGAGGATCGGAGTTTTACCTTTGTCCTCAAAACTCCCCCCGCTTCCGTTCTCATCCGTAAAGCGGCCGGTGTGGAAAGAGGTTCCAACGAACCTAATAAGAAATTTGTCGCCACCATTACCCGCGACCAATTACGGGAAATCGCTCAGACTAAACTGCCCGATCTTAACGCTAACGACATCGAAGCGGCCATGAATATTGTGGCGGGAACGGCCAGAAATATGGGTGTCAAGATCTCAGACTAAATCTTATTTCGGGGAGAAGTTAAGCTTCGTTATTACCCAAGGAGCAACAAATCAGATGGTAAAAAAAGTTTCACGACGTTTGCGAGATGCCCAGGCTAAGGTAGAAAATAAAGCCTACGAGCCATTAGAGGCACTGACATTATTAAAGGAATTAGCGACGGCGAAATTCGACGAAACCGCCGAAGCTCATATTCGTTTAGGTATCGATCCTAAATATACCGACCAACAACTGCGGACAACGGTAAGTTTACCCAAAGGAACCGGACGCACGGTGCGAGTAGCGGTGATTACTCGCGGGGAACAGGTGCAGGAAGCGAACAACGCCGGGGCCGATATCGTTGGTTCAGAAGAATTAATCGAAGAAATCGCCAAGGGGATGATGGATTTCGAGGTATTAATCGCCACCCCCGATATGATGCCGAAAGTGGCGAAATTAGGCCGTCAACTCGGTCCACGGGGTTTAATGCCCTCACCGAAAGGGGGAACCGTAACCACGGATTTAACGGGAGCAATCTCTGAGTTTAAAGCGGGTAAATTGGAATTCCGGGCCGATCGCACCGGGATCGTTCACGTTCAATTTGGCAAAGCTTCTTTTAGCGCCGAGGATCTGTTAATCAATTTGAAAGCTTTACAGGAAACGGTGGACAGAAACCGTCCTTCCGGGGCCAAAGGTCGTTACTGGCGTACAGTTTACGTTTCTTCTTCCATGGGGCCATCGATTCAAGTGGATATTAGCACCCTGCGGGATCTGAAATTAGCAGAAGGTTAATGACAGTTATTTTTCTTTGAAAAAGCCTCCAAGGGATTGGGGGCCTTTTTTTGGCTTGATCGCCCGATTGATATAGAATCAAAAGGCTACACTCAAGATTAATTGCTTGAATTATTCTCTTGTATCTGTTCTTAAAGCCAGCGTGTGGATTGTAGATTCCCCTAATACCCGTATTTTAGCCCCTAGTGCGATCGCACTGGGTAACTTTGATGGTTTGCACCTAGGTCATCAAACCGTCCTAAAGCCAATTTTTCAGGATGAACCCGCTTATCCCACCGTGGTTAGTTTTACTCCCCACCCGCGGGAATTTTTTACGGGAGAAAAATGGCAGTTATTAACTCCTCTAGGGGAAAAGGTGGAGGTTTTAGAGAATTTAGGCGTTAAACAATTAGTTTTACTGCCTTTCTCTGCTCAATTAGCTTCCCTGACTCCCTTGGCTTTTATCGAACAGATTTTAGTAGAAAAATTACAGGCTAAATCGATCAGTGTTGGTCAAGATTTCCGCTTTGGTTATCGTCGTCAAGGTACAGCGGAAGATTTATTACAGATCGCCTCTCAATTTAATATTAAAGTCGAGATTGTTGCTTTAAAAAACTGTGGGACGGGTCGAATTAGTAGTTCCCTAATTCGTCAAGCTTTGGCAGCAGGAAACGTTGAGCAAGCCGGACAAATGTTAGGTCGTCCCTATAGTTTAACCGGTCGCGTGGTCATCGGGCAACAGCTAGGCAGACAATTAGGTTTTCATACCGCTAATCTACAGGTTCCTCCCGATAAATTATTGCCGCGATTGGGGGTTTATTGCGGTTGGGTGCATCTCGATGCTTCTCGCTTACCGGCAGTTATGAACATCGGTTATCGTCCCACAATCGAGGGAAAAACTGTCAGTGTGGAAATCCATTTATTGGATTGGTCGGGCAATGTATATGATCGTATTTTAACGATGGATTTAGTGCAGTTCCTGCGACCAGAACAGAAATTTAATTCTCTCGATCGATTAAAAAATCAGATCGAGATAGACTGCGATCGCTCTCGGTTAATTTTAACTTCTTTAACCGACAACTCCTAATATTTTTGGTATTCCCTTTCTACTTTACCCACCGCTTTCAATAAAGGAGAATCGAGGGGATCGATCCAATCAGCTACTTCTCGCGCTAATCCTAGGGTAACAATGCCTTGAGACGGTGGTAATTGACCAGCTAAAGCCTGACTTTTGATGGTTTTCAGGACAGAAATTAAACCCTCAATCCGAGTCGATCTTTCTGTTTTCCGCATCTGTTCGGCCACGGTAATAGCGTGGTCAATTGATTGAATTAATTCCCTCATGTTCGTTTCCATAATATTCTAGCGACAGGAAAGAGATGTAACGGTTATTGCTCGTCCCTCTCCCCATTGTATATTGGCATCTCGCGAGTCTTTAATAAAAGTTTGCTGACCACCACCGGGATAACAATCAGCCGGATTCTGGGGGGCGACAATTCCTTGATAAACCGTTGTTCCCGCAGGTAAAGTCACCGATACTACTTTGGTCGCTTGATTGGGAGGATTCCACTTTTGATCGAGGGCTAAATTTCTGATCACCTCCACATTGGTGGTATATTGATCCGTGGTCAGAAAACGACCTTTTTTGCTATTTTCGTCACTATAATAACGGAAAAAAGTCTGGGGTTTTTCTAGGGTAACTGCCTGACATTCACTATTGCGAAAAGTGACGGCAATATCTGGAGGGAGGGGACAGGAAGGAGCCTGATCTTGAGCCAATATTTTCCGAGAATTGAAAGTCAAATTTTCGGGTAAACTATTGGTTAATGTACTGGCTGCGATGCCTAAAACAAGACTAAAAACGAGCGAACTGGCTTTCATCTTCATCGATTAGGAGAAATTCTTCTCGATTTTATCAGACTGAACCGACTTAAAATCTTGATTTCGCCCACTGGCAACAATTCTTAACTAATTTTCTCCCTGCTGGCCACCCTAACCCTGCTCAGCTTCCTAGGAGGAAATTTCCCGCCATTGTCTGTCAACTTTCCTCCCTAGTGTGGGCAAATTAGGAAAAGAATCGTTAAGATCAAGAAAACTTAACATTAATCTTCTTGACAAAATACCCTATTTGTGCTATGAGAGACGCTATTGATATTTTGATGGAAAATTTGAGCCAGAGCATCGTTGGCCAAACTGAATCGATTCGCATTGTGCTGGTGGCTTTACTCAGTGGTGGCCACGCTCTCCTGGAAGATGTCCCCGGAGTCGGCAAAACCCTCTTAGCTAAATCCTTAGCGCGTTCAATTAACGGTCGTTTCCAACGGGTACAATGCACCCCCGACCTCCTTCCTAGTGATATCACGGGAACGACGATTTGGAACCCCAACAGTCGCGAATTTGAATTTATCCCCGGACCCGCTTTTGCTAACGTCCTCTTGGCCGATGAAATCAACCGGGCCACCCCGCGCACTCAATCGGCACTTCTAGAAGTCATGGAAGAAAAACAAGTTACCGTCGATGGAGAAGCGCGGCCGGTCCCCCAACCCTTCTTTGTGATCGCCACCCAAAATCCGATCGAATATCAAGGCACTTTTCCGCTTCCAGAAGCGCAAATGGACCGTTTTGCCGTTTGCCTGAGTTTGGGTTATCCCAGCGCCACAGAAGAACTAAAAATGTTACAAAGACAGCATTCTCAAGAGACGGTTAAATCCCTAGAAGCTTGTATTTCCCTAGAACAGGTGAGAGAATTGCAAAGATTAGTCAGTCTGGTCCGGGTAGCTCCCACTTTACAGCAATATATCGTCGATTTAGTCCGCGCTACCCGTGATCACGAAGATATTAGTTTAGGAGTCAGTCCCCGGGGTTGTGTGGTTTTGCAAAAAGCAGTTCAAGCTTACGCTTTCCTCGAAGGTCGCGATTATGCTATCCCCGATGATGTTAAGTTAATTACTCCCTACGTCTTCTGCCATCGTCTGATTCCTAGTCACGGTCGTCAAGCTAAAGCTATCGTGGAAAGACTTCTACAATCGGTGGCGATCGAGGATCGCATCTGTGCCTGAACTACTTTGAACCCCTAGAGGAGAGAATTGTCGCGATCAAAATCCCTAGCGGGGGAATAACAACGACTAGCAATTAAACCCAAGACTAACCACCAGAGGGTACTAACTTGGGGACGATACCAAACTGTATCAAAAAAACCGTGGGCAAGAATTCCGGCCATAGCGGCAATTGCCCCGATTAACCAAAAGCCTTGACTATCCATTTTATCGCGTAAAAGTTTAATTTGATGGATGCCTTGGCCGATAGTTGTGACTAATAACCAGAGGAAACAGGTAAAACCAATAATTCCCGTTTCTACCATGATTTCTAATACCACAGAATAGGCACTTAAAGCTGTGTATTTTGGCTTCATGAATAGGGGGTAAATTTTCTTAAAAGCATCATTACCCGGTCCGATGCCCAAAAGCGGATAAGTTTGAATCATGCGAATAACTGCATCCCAAACATTAATCCGAAAGTTATTACTACTATCTTCCCGTCCAGCGAAAATACTCATCACGCGAATTCGCAGGGGATCCACTAATAAAATCGCCCCTAAAATCACCACGGCTAAACCCCCTAAAATTAAGGGTAAAAGCCATGTTTGCCAAAATAACGGTAGATAATTTTTGAACCAATAAAATAACAGCAATAAGAAGACAATTCCTAAAACCATCAAACCAATCCAACCGCCACGACTCTCGGTAAAAAATAAACAAGCACCATTGGCTAAAGTTAGTAAAGCCGCTAAAATTTTCGGTAGCCATCCCTGCCACACAAACAAGGCTGCACCGCTAAAAGCAATACCGGGGAGTAAATAACTGGCTAATAAATTAGGATTACCGAGATAACTATAAACCCTAGTATCCCCCGCTAATTCTGAAGTGGGATCGTTCCAAGTTGCTAACTGTTCCGCGCCAAAAATTTGCTGACGAATGCCGTAAACGCTGACTACTAAAGCGGTTAAAACTAAAGTAGTCAGAATCCAATTTGTTAGGCGTGGCGAGCGCATAATTCGGGCGGTAAAAGCAAAAAAGATGAGATTGAGAGTTAATTTAATTAATCCTTCCAAAGCTGCGGTTTTAACGGGAGAAAAAGCCGTGGAAACCGTGGCAATTCCCCAGTATAAAAGCACTAAAATGTGAATCGGTGTCACCCCGATTTTGCCTTCATCCACAAGGGTTAACAGTAGCCAATAACCCGCTATTGCTAACAATAAAAAACCGATTTGACTGGTGGAGAAAAACGGCGCAGTGGCGATAAGGAGAGAGATTAACAGCGCACCCATCAGTTCTGTCCACTCCACAAACCGGCTACCCTGTCGCCATTGACTAAAAAGGCCGACGAAACGATGCAGATAGCTATATTTTGACCAAGAAGCGGGGGAAAAGTTCAGTAGGGTGATTTGTTTCCAAAAAGCATTCATAGGGTTTTTAGTTGCGGTTGTCACCATCACACTTTGATTAAGATACCGATTGTATCTTAATTGTTGACTCTTGGGAGCGAAAAGAGTTTCAGTCTGGTGTCTTAGGGCAGCTTTACACAGTTAAAACCTAATAGTATAACCAGTCTAAGCATGGGGTGAACGTAAAGCTTGACCTAAACGAGTTAAGCCTTGGGAACAGTCAAAACGATCGAGATGTACTTCAATAAATGATAGGCGATCGATGTTACCCTGGGCAATTGATAAAGCCTTTTCTAATTCCCCTTCTGTCCTGACTTGACAACTCCAACTTTCCCCGTTAAATACTGCTGGTAATTGGTGATATTTCCACGGTTGTAGATCATTATAAATATTATCCTGAATTACCCGCTCGATCGTGTAACCATCGTTGTTAATTAAAAAGATAATTGGATTGAGATGGTGACGGATAATTGTCGAAAGTTCTTGGGCAGTCATTTGAAAAGCACCATCCCCCACAAAGACGATAGGACGAGTATTTGGTGCGGCAAAAGCTACTCCTAAACAGGCGGGAATTGAATAACCAATAGAGAGATAAAATGCTTGACCAATAAAGTCAGTTTGTTGAGGCATTAATAAATCAATTGTGGCAATAATTGCATCCCCTGTATCGGAAATAACAAAAGATTCTTGAGCGATAAAATGATTCATTCGCTCATAGAAACGAGCATTAGTTAATTTTTCCTCTGGCACGGCGATGAATTCTAAATCCTTCAATTCGGCTGCGGGTTTAATCTCTAGTGTTGCCGCTTCTTTGTGACTTAGCTTATCAATTAAACCATCGATAAAATCCCCTAGGAATACCGGTTGATAGAAGTGATGTTTAATTTTTACTTTCTCGGAATTAGCATTAATCAAATTATTGGGATTTAAATTAGCCGTAAATCCCCCTAAATTCATATCGGACATAATCGCCCCTAAACAGAGGACACAATCGGCATTTTCCACCCGTTGACTAACGTATTCGCGACTTAATGCTCCCACATAAGTGCCGATAAATTGCGGCTGCATTTCTGAAATTGACGACTTACCTAAAATAGTGGTAGCTAAGGGATAACCCGTTACTTCTAAAAGTTTCAGCAACTTATCTTGGAGTTTAAACCGATGGAATTCTACCCCCGCTAAAATAATTGGTTTTTCCGCTTTTTCTAATAAAAAAACCGCTTCTTCAATGGCTTCTTCTAAAGCGGCAGTATCCGTGAGATTATCGGTTAAATAAATTGGATTTTCTGAGGGGATACAGGGACGATAGACCAGATCCCGGGGAATTTCGATATACACAGGACGTTTGTGATGCAAACAAGCTGCTAAAGTTTGATCGATTTGACTGGCTGCTTGGGCAGAATTAGTGAGAATAACCGAGGCAACCGTGGCTTTTTCCATGATCGAAAATTGCAGATTATAATCGCCCGTGGTGTGGTGTAATAATAAATTATCCCGGCGAATCGAGCGATCGGAAGCTCCACTAATTACCACCAGGGGAACTCTTTCAGCGTAAGCACCGACCACAGCATTAACGAGGCTAAATCCCCCGACTCCGTAGGTGACACAGACAGCACCCATACCTTTGACTCGCGCGTAGGCATCGGCGGCATAACCTGCGTTAAGCTCATTACAGGTGCAAACTAATTCGATCGGACTTTCCACCAAAACATCCATCAAATCGAGGACATAATCCCCCGGCACCCCAAAAATATGATTAACCCCTAAATTATGGAGACGCTGGAATAAATATTCGCCGATGGTGATCATAGCAATTTTCTCGCAAAGATGAGCAGGGTGTCGGTGCGGAATTTTCCTTACTCACTTTCAGCCAAAATGCCGACCGCTCTTGTTAGGAAAAGACCGACTAACTTAGATAAGTAGCTGGTTATATTCCTCTTGTCTTAATGATTCAGGAATACAAGCTCTTTGAGATTTATTCCCCAAAAGTTGATTATTTTCTCTTGCGTTATGATAATGCCACCTACCTTATTATGTCCATTATTCGGACATTTCTTAACAAAAAGATAGAAAACTTAAAAGAGTCCGAAACGATTGATAGGTATAGTTTTGAAAAAAGTAATCTACTGAGGGGTCATCAAAAAAAGGGAAAATGGGCAGCCCAAGGATTATTTCTGTGGAAAACTTATCCAGCCAGTTTTGTCCATCGGAGCTTACTTGAGCTTTTTTTAAGCTTTGGCTCCCCCTACAGTACGATGCAATCTTTTAAAAAAACTTAACTTGACGCTGGGCATAAATGCGCTTATCGTTAAGCAGAAAGATTAGTCATCTGTCTTTGGGAGTAGCTACGCTGATGCTTCGGCAAGAGTTCTGCTGCTAATCAACTGATATAGTACAAATTCAAAGCCCAAAATGAGCAAAAAATTAACAGTTTCTACCATCGCTTTACTAGGCGCATTTGTCGCTACCTCCCCAGCGCAAGCCGCTCTCGTTCAAAACGTATCTCTTTTAGACTTGGTTAATAGCGGCACCGTTGCTGGTTCCACGGGAACCCTAACTAGAACGGCGACGGGAATTGCAAGTACCGTGTCCACTAGCAATTTATCCCCTGGGGCCGCCTATACCATGTGGTGGGTTATCTTCAATAACCCTGAGTTTTGCGTCGGGGGTTGTGGTGAAGACGACTTCTCCAATCCTACTGTCAATGCTTCGGCATTTTTTGCCGATGGAGAAGTAATTGGTTTAAATGGACTGGGTAATTTCTCTGCTCAAGTCGGTATCGGTCAACTGCCTAATCCTAATCAAGTGTTATTTGGTAATGGGTTATTCAATCCCTTGACAGCAGAAGTGTGGAACGTAGTCCGCGACCATGGACCAGCTAGTAGCGACCCCGCACTGTTACAAGCACAGTTAACCACCTTTAATGGTGGCTGTACCCTTACTCCGGGGGATGGTCTTTTTCCCTGTCGTGATGAGCAGTTAGCGGTTTTTTCAACCCCTGTTCCTGAACCTTCCGTTTCCGTGGGGTTAGTTGTCTTGGGAACTCTGGGAATTTTATCGAGATTCCAAAGAACCAAAAACTAAGCTGGCCTGAATTGAAATTATCTGAGAGATAATCCTTCTCTTAGTCCGTTTTTCCTCGCTTTCCGCCCATTTGTTCCCATTTGCTGGTCATGTACAAAAAAATACTCTCTTTAACCCTTTTCCCTTTAGGGATTGCTTCCACTGCCTTGCTGCCAGTTTCATCTGCTCAAGCGGTCACGGTGGCCAGTGATTGGATTGGTGCCGCCACTCAAGGTGTTAGAAATCAACCCCAGGGACCAACGGTAGCTTCTCGGCTCTATGGCATCCTTGGCACTGCTATGTACGATGCTTGGTCAGCCTACGAAGCTACCCCCATTAGTACCGTTCTGGGAGATACTTTACAACGTCCTACGAGCGAAAATACTCAAGCCAATAAACAGGAAGCGATTAGTTTTGCCGCCTATCGGGTGTTAACGGAACTGCTACCCACACAAACGGCTAATTTGACTGCTCGGATGAATAGTCTCGGTTACGACCCCAACAATACCAGCACCGATACCACTACGGCAGCCGGAATCGGTAACACCATCGCCGCCACGCTGATGAATGCCCGTCGTAATGATGGTTCTAACCAGTTAAACGGTTACGTTGATACCATCGGTTACAGCACCCCCAACACTCCCACTCAAGTGGTCAATATCGAACTCTGGACTCCAGAGAGTGTTCCCATCGATTCTGGTTCAGCACTACAGAGATATCTCACCCCCCACTGGGGAACGGTGCAATCCTTCTCTTTAACCGATAATGCTCAATATCGTCCCCCTGAAATTATTCGTTTTCTGTCAGATCGCAACGCTTCGGCGGATTTACAGGCGGGAACAATCACCCGGGCTGATGGTACAGTGGTTCCTATTAGTGCTGCATTAGTGGGAGTAGATATCAATCCCGCTTTCATCCAGCAGGCGGTTGATGTGGTGGCATTCAGTGCCAATCTCACCGACGAACAGAAACTAATCGCCGAATTTTGGGAAGATGGCCCTGGAACCCCCTTCCCTCCGGGTACATGGATGGAGTTCGGGCAAGATATCTCGCAGCGGGATAATAATACTCTCGACGAAGATGTGCAGTTATTCTTCGCCCTCGGTAATGCGGTTATGGACGCGGGGATTGCCACCTGGGAAGCGAAACTATCCTATAATTCTGCCCGTCCCGTGCGCGTGATTCGCGAGTTAGGTCGCTTGGGTTTAATCGGGACTGACAGTAACGGCGATGGAGTCTTTGAAATTAACGCTTGGGGCGGCCCCGGTTTAGGAACGATTACTATTCCCGCTACCCAATTTCTCACCTACCAGAATCCCTTTGGTCCTCCTTCGCCACCCTTTGCCGAATATACCTCTGGCCATAGTGCCTTTAGTGCCGCTGGGGCGGAAATCCTGCGTCTTTTCACTGGTAGTGATGTCTTTGGTGGTTCTGTCACCTTTGCCCCCGGTACTTCAGCTTTTGAACCGGGCATCACTCCTGTTAGTCCGGTAACTCTTTCTTGGGATACTTTCTCAGAAGCGGCGGGTGAAGCCGGTATTTCCCGTCGTTATGGCGGTATTCACTTCCTCGACGGCGATATTCAAGGCAGAATTTTAGGTCGCAGGGTGGGGGGAAGTGTTTGGAACCGCTCTCAATTTTTTATCAACGGTGGCGTTACTACTCCAGAAGCGGATAATGTTCTCGCCCTCTTGACCCTAGGCGGTATTTTCTCCCTAACACGCCTGATAAAAAGCAAAATTAAATAAAAATTCGACCTTTTGCTAAATTTCCTAGAGACGTTGCCCCCAACGTCTCTATTTTACTTTCTCCCTAGTCTGCCGATCCCACAAGCCGAAAATAGGGAGATTAGCTCCGATCGCTTGTTATACTTGTCTAGGATAGAAATTACCGCTCCTCACCCCTGACTGTTAATGATTTTTACTGAATTAGTTTTGCAAAATTTCGGACCCTACGCTGGTCGTCAAGTGATTAATTTACGTCCTGAAAAAGATAATAATCCCTGTCCGATTATTCTTTTAGGAGGCATGAATGGGGGCGGTAAAACTACTTTAATGGATGCGATTCGTTTGGCTTTGTACGGTGCGCGGGCGAAGTGTTCTACTCGCAATAATTTAAGTTATGCCGAGTTTCTTAGTCAGGCAGTTAATAATCAAGCTTCTCTCATCGATCAAGCGAGAATTGAACTGGCTTTTGAACATCTAGTTAATGAACAATGGCGACAATATCGTATCGTTAGATACTGGACAAAACAGCCTAAAGATGGTAAGGATACCCTCGGTATTTTAGATGAAGATTGGCCCGATCCTGCCTTAGCTAATACTTGGGATGAATATATTGAAACTTTATTACCGTTGGGTATTTCTAACCTGTTTTTATTTGATGGGGAACAGGTAAAAGAATTGGCAGAACAGGATGTGCCTCCTGACAGCGTTAAGGATTCGATGCAGACTTTATTAGGGTTAGAATTAGCGGAAAGATTAGCCGTTGATCTGGATATTTTAGCTAGTCGCAAGCGCCGGTTATTAGCAGCAGAAAATGAACTGGCAACTATTGAAGCGATCGAGAAAAAATTAGCCGAGTACCAAGAAGATTTAGAATTGGCTCGGCAAGAGATGGAAACTCAACAAAAAAATTTAGATTTAGTTAGAAATGATTTTGATGCAGTCTCGGATAAATTTCGCATTGATGGCGGCAAAATTGCCGCCGAAAGAAGTCAATTAGAGAGCAGAAAAAAGGAGGTAGATAAAAAGTTAGATAAACAGAGGGAATATTTAGGTCAGTTAGCGGGGGAATTATTACCATTAAAGTTAATTTTCCCTCTCCTAGAAGCGGCTAAAATTCAGGGAGAAAAAGAGCTACAATTTCAATCAGCTAAGGTCGCTCAATCGGTTTTAGAATCCAGAGATAAAAAGTTACTTACTTATTTAGAACAACTGAATTTAACTTTAGAACAATTAGAGAATATTAGGGAGTTTTTAGAGCAAGAAAATCAGTTTTTAGCTGAGGATAACGATTCTTTCGTTACTTCTTACTTAGATTTAGACGAAGAGGCGATCGAGTTATTAAATCGAGTCTTAACCCATCAATTACCGGCACAAATTAACCTCGCTCATCAAGCAATAGAACAATTAAGAAATCTGGAAACTGACTTAGATAATTTAGAGCGAGAATTAGCAGTAGCAGCCTCTCCCGAAGAATACGAAACCCTGAGTAATAACTTAAAAACCGCTCAAAAAAAGTATCTAAATGCTCAAGGGGAATACGAGCAAAGCCACAAAAATTATGAGGAAATCAAAAAGAAAATTGAGAAAACGAAAAAAGAATTATTTGCCTATAGTGAGAAAGCTTTAGAATCCCAAAGTAACGAACATATCGTCAATGCTATTGTCAAAGCACAGCAAACTTTAAAAGTATTTAAAGAACGCTTAACTTTAAAAAAATTAAATAGATTAGAGGGAGAAGTGGCGGAATGTTTTCGTTATTTATTGCATAAGTCCGATCTAGTTCAGAAAATAGCGATCGATGCTGATACTTTTGGTCTATCTCTCTTTGGTCCCGATGGACAAAATGTGCCTAAACACCGTCTTTCTGCTGGAGAAAAACAACTATTAGCGATCGCTTTTTTGTGGGGATTAGCGCGAGTCTCTGGACGAGATTTACCTATCGCTATCGATACACCCCTTGGACGTTTAGATTCTTCCCATCGCCATAATTTAGTTGAACGTTATTTTCCCGCTGCTTCCTCTCAAGTCATCCTCCTTTCTACCGATACAGAAATTGGACAAAATGAGCTACTCTTATTAGAAGAACAGGAAGTAATCGCCCGAAAATACCTGCTAGAATACAATTCCCAACAACGTCAGACAACTATTCACCCCGATCGCTACTTTTGGTAAAATTATGACCGAGATAAATTCCCACAAAATCCTCCTCCAATTAACTTGAAAAATGCTCAGATTTATGCTAGTAGCATCGCTGTGGTTGGTGAGAATCCCTAGGTATTCTTGGAGTGTATCTCGTATTTGCACCTCGGTCTTGGCTTATAATGATTACGGCCGCTTTTTCTCCCCGCTAACACCTCCGGCACTCCTCCTCACGTCATCATCCTATCACCGGATTTACCTATTTTGCCAAAGCTACTTTTTTGCGACCATAATAAACAGCGATAAAAGCGCTGACGTACATCCATAAACTATAGACAATTGCAGGAATGGCTAGATCGGGATTATTTAATAAACCGGCTGTGATAGCAATAGCTAAAGTGCCGCTTTGAATACCCACTTCAATCGCGATACAAATTCTTTGGGGAATAGTTAATTGAAATAAACGACCACTGAAAAACCCAATTAGGGAAGCAGTGGTATTTAAAATGATCACTGAGATGCCAGTTTGAGCGATAAATAAAGGTAAACGTTCCCATTCTTTCAGGATTAATAAACAGATAATAATTGCTAGAAAAATTACGGCCAAACGATTAGTTATCGGTTCGAGACTTTTGGCCAATAAAGGGAAATAATGGCGGATAGTCATACCGATGATCATAGGTAAAACTATAATCAAAAATATCTGCCCCATAGTGGAACCAATAGGTAGGGATATGGCGGCACTTTTCCCCATAAAATGCTGGATAGTTAAACTAGCTAAAAAAGGTATTGTAAAAATTGTGATGATGCTACTAAAAGCCGTTAAAGTAACAGAAAGGGCTACATCTCCCTTAGCTAAATAGGTTAAAACATTGGAAGATGGACCACCAGGGCAAATGGCGACAATCATTAAACCGACGGCAATTTCTGGCTGGAGAGGCAAAAGAGAAGCAATAATAAAGCCGATGATCGGTAGGATAATAATTTGATTGACTAAACCGATGAGGACTGCTTTGGGATAACGGGTAATACGCTGAAAATCGGCGACAATCAACCCCAATCCCATGCCTAACATTAAAACGCCTAGGCCAATGGGTAAGAGGATATTAGTAAAAAAGTTGGCTTGCATGGGACAAAAGTGGAAGCGAAGGTAAATTTGGCATCAAGGGACAGGCAAAAATTTACGATGACCTTGGGGGATGGAAAGACATAGAACGAAATTATGGGAAGGTTTTGGCAATCACATCGGTTAGCGAAAATGTGGGGGCAATAGTAAAGGGCTGGGGATAAAAACTAAGACTTAAGAAAGTCTAACATATAGCTTTACAGAACTTTTTAAGCATTTACCAAAGGGTAATTTTCCAAGAAGTGATGCAGGTTCTGGGTTTTCGATATCTGTGACTGAAGGTTCAGCCACCGCTCCGATTTTTTGGTAGTATGCTTCCTGCTAGAAAGTTATGGTTGAGAAAATCTTTGTGTTCTTTGTGCCTTTGTAGTTCTTTCTTGCCCTTTTTGGTCATCTTCACTGCTGCCAGTAATTTACTCCCCCAATGATGATGTCATCGTTACTGGGATTTTCAGTAATTTGCATGACCTTAATTAGCAATCAACTAACAAACGCATACATTATAGCAGATATTAGCCATAAATTACAATTTTTTATCAGGAGGAGGAGTCAATCGCCAACGCACTAAAAAGCTATCAATACTTTCTAAACATTCCAAGTCATCTTTGGGTAAATAAGAATCTTTTGACAAGAAAGAAAAAGCCTGCTGAAACTCTTGACTATCAGCTTGAATCGGACTAGCAAAATGACAAGGAATAACCTGTTTAATCGGCCATTGGCAAATTCTATCAACCCATTGACTAACCTCGTCAGTAGTGCGATTAAGAATCAAAGTTTGCAAAATGGGGGCTACTATTAACCTCCCCTCGCAACGCAAATTTAAAAAAGTCTTTTGCCAATCATCCCCCCATTGAAAAGGGAATAAACCAAAATAGGCTTTTTTACTCTTTTCCTTAGCAGTAAAAGCATCTCTAAACACCTTAATCCAATTGGGAACAGCTAAAACAGGAGGTTGAAAATAAAGAGCAAAAAGACAAATTCTCTGCCAACCCCGACGGCGATTTTCTGGGGTATCCTCCACCAGATCCTTAGCCGTATTTTTAGCGTGAAACAGCAGCGGATAGGGGTCTAATTCTAAAATAGTAGGAGGATTTTCTGGGATAGAAATAATTCCATCGGTTAGCAGCAGAGTTTGAGAGTAGTGATGAAAAAAAGCCACCTCCGAGAAGTACCCCACATTCAGATCAATTGCGGGTAAAATTTCATAACTAAAATCTTTTCCTAAAGGAGTAGTTGCCGAGTCAGCAGGTAAAATTTCCGTTCGTTTTGCCGGTAAACCCAACCAACTCAAAGGTAAATTAAGAGGAAAACTCCATTGATTAGGAGCAACATAAACTATAGCCTTAGGAAAATAACGAGCAAAAGGACCCACAAAAACCTTATGTTCAATCCCAGAAATCGTCGGCAAAATAATATATTTAACTTCCCCTTGTTCACTTTCCAACTCACGCATTAAGCGAATACATTCCAGAGTCGGGGCCACAGGTGCATAAACAAATAAACCCCCAGATGCTAACTTAATTACTGTCATGCGAATCGGCACAACCACATAAAAAATACCCTGCAATTGCTCAAATGTCCAGAGCGTATCTTTCACCACTTCTTGGCGAATTGTCCGTCTTTGACCGTAGGGATAAAGTGGTACAATTGGCCAAAAAGGCCATGATAAATCTTGCGGACTAATTGCGGCTTTTGTCATCGTCTGATTCTCTGGCTGAAAATCTCTATTTTAGTTATCATAAACCCTTCTAATCCCCATGACTAATAAACTGCCCATTGATTCTTTGGTCAATACTTGGAATAGTCTCACGGGGGAAGTGATGAAAAGACTCCCCATCGACCAGTTGACTAATACTGTCCTCCAGTGGTTTAGTGTCAGTGATAGTCAAGTGGCGGAAATTTTAGAAAAAGTCCGTCAAGAATTACCCACCACCGAGGCGCTGTTAATCGGTAAACCACAAACGGGAAAAAGTTCGATTATTCGGGGAATAACGGGAGTTTCGTCGGAAATCGTCGGGCAAGGTTTCCGTCCCCACACCGAAAACACCCAGCGCTACACCTACCCCGCAGAAGATTTACCCCTGTTGATTTTTACCGATACGGTGGGGTTAGGGGATGCCTATCAACACACAGACACAGTAATCGCGGAATTATTGGCAGATTTAGCCGAAAATACGGGACGCGCCCAAGTTTTTATCGTGACGGTAAAAATTGATGATTTTGCCACCGATAGCCTTCTGGAAATTACCAAACAACTGCGGCAGAAATATCCTAAAATCCCCTGTTTACTGGCTATAACCTGTCTTCATCAGCTTTATCCTCCTAATATCGCCGATCATCCCCCTTATCCTCCCGATTTCGAGGATATCAATCGCGCCTATCAAGAAATTAAAGAAACTTTTAAGGATTTATACGACAATTCTGTGCTAATCGATTTCACCCTAGAGGAAGACGGTTACAACCCCGTTTTTTACGGTTTAGAGGCATTTAGAGACAATTTAGCCGATTTATTGCCAAAAGCCGAAGCTAACACCATCCACCAACTTTTAGATCGGGAAACCAGCGATAAATTAGGCCATCTCTATCGGGACGTGGCCCGACGCTATATGTTAGCCTTTTCCGTCATAGCGGCGACCTTGGCTGCGATTCCCTTACCCTTCGCGACTATGCCGGTCTTAACCGCCCTACAAGTGTCAATGGTGGGGGTTTTAGGTAAATTATACGGTCAAGTCTTAACCCCATCCCAAGCTGGTGGAGTCGTCAGTGCGATCGCTGGCGGCTTTTTGGCCCAGGCCATCGGTCGAGAATTGGTGAAATTTATCCCCGGTTTTGGCAGTGTTATCGCCGCTTCTTGGTCCGCTGCCTATACCTGGGCCCTAGGAGAGGGTGCTTGTGTCTATTTTGGCGATTTAATGGGGGGTAAAAAACCCGATCCTAAGAGGATTCAAAGGGTGATGAAAGAGGCTTTTTCCGCTGCCCAAGAAAGATTTAAAAATGTCGCTACGGGAGGAGATAATTAAGCGGTATTCAAAGATTACATAGCGACGAGAGGAGAAACACCTGAAATTCTGTTTACTTTTGTGAAATAAATCAAAAATAGCTTAAAAAGAGTTAAGTTTTTGTCTGGTAGAGATTTCCTATACAGGAGATTTGGCTATAATGACGAGCTAAGAGGTCAGTAAGTAGTCAGATATAATTGCTGTAGGTTATGAATATATCGTCGGTCTTATCACTCTAGCGGTGTGAGGGTTTTGTTCCTTGTGCTTAGATCAAATTAGTGTCTTACTACTTAGATAAAGGAGAAAATATTATGACTCAAGCAAACGACAACGGACTATTAACAAAAATTTGCAGGCTGAATGAGGCCCTTGAGTGGGTAAAAGAAGTATCAGAGACATGGACAATTAACTCGGAACAACAATATCCTGTACATTTATGGTTTAGGGGGAATCGCTCACCAGGTCATCAATTGGTTCCTTCGATTTTTAGATTACAGGAAGAAGAAAAATGTACAATAAAGAAGATTTCCAGTTATTACGTTGATATACAACCAGAGAAATCGTCAAAAATGTATGAGGAAGGTGGATTGTATATACATCTAATCAACCGACTTCCTGAGATTCGTAGCGAATTTCCTTCGGTACTCGATATACTATCACTATTCAGACACTACGAACTACCTTGCCGATTACTTGATTGGACTGAGAACGTACTTATTGCTCTGTGGATGGCATCGGAGGATAATAATAAGGATGGAGAACTTTTTGCTTTAAATGCTAGAAAGCTTGCCGAGACGGTAGATCTACCTCATCAAAAAAGGATACCACCAAATACAACAGTCTATACAACAGAATCACTTCATGTCTTATTACGCACTGGTATGGTTAGAACTTCAGGCTCTTCGTTACCCTTTATGCTAAATCAACAGACAAGATGCCAAGATAACATACTTCTAACCCAAAAATTCCGAAAGTTTCTAAAGCCATAGGCTCTCCGTTTTATTAGTTTAAG
>SFBI01000208.1 GCA_007095845.1 Microcystis aeruginosa Ma_MB_S_20031200_S102 | reverse complement strand
TTTAATAACGTACGAATATCATTAAAGAAAGAAGTCCGAGTTACTAATAGCTCACGAATCTTTTGATAGGTGTAATTAACTAAATCCAACACGGTATGAAATAAAAAAGCTAGTAAATTCAAAGAAAATAAGAACTCGCACAAATGATTCTGACCATGACCAAAGTTATGCTCTAAATTATAACCGTGATTTTTAAGAACGTTATTGCCTTCATTTTCAACTTTCCATCTGCTGCGTCCAGCTTTGACAATTTCTTCGACATTATTTTCCGTGATTTTATGATTAGTTATCCAATTATTTTGGTAGATAGTTTTCTGGGTTTTTTCATTAATAACAGTCACTTCACACCAATTAACTTCGAGACTTGAGTCGCCCTCTCTTAAGGGAACTCTAGAAGCATAACGATAACGATAAATTAGATTTTTTCGTCCATCCCATTGTTTCTTTTCAACAGTCCTAACTTCGCCACTTTTTTCTAAAAATTCTAGCCATTCATATAAAGTTTTATGCGACGTTTCCAAACAAACAAAAATAAAACTATAACCTTGTTTTACCGCTAATTCACAAACAGGTTCGTGAGAATATAAGTCGTCTCCTAAAAGAGTTACAGGATAAACATACTTATTTTTATGATTCTTATTTAACCATCTTTTAACGGCCGCATTTTCACAGTCTTGTTTTTGATGTCCATCTTGTTTTTTAATGAATTCTGGCTCTAAATTAATTACTTGTTTTTGCTTAGGAGACACCACCATCGGTGTGACACAGCCATGAAAATACGTTGTAGTTCCATTTCGATGATTACGACAGTTACAATGAGGGCAATGAATTTTCTTGGATGAGAAATATTCTGTGCCATCTAACGCCACTAAAATTTCTCCATCTAAGTAGAGAAACTTTTTCAAAACTCCCTTTTCCTTTAACCATTCATAGACTTTTTGAAAAGTCCTAGAGACATTAGATGCTGGCACTGGATCTAACAAATTTCTTATTTGATTATCCCCAGGAATTTTTTTAATTGAAAATAAACTTTCAGCATTATCTTTTCCCTTATTACTTTTCATTAAACGTTGATGGTCTAAAAAAGACGGCGACTGAGTAAAAAAGACTGAAAATGCCGCCATCACGGCATCTTCTACCTCATATTTTCTATTATTTCCAGGTTTCCTCTCATCGGGTAAATCATCTAATTCTTGACGTAAAAATTGCATTAATTCCGAAATTTCTAGGGTGGCCGCTTTTTCAGTCATCTTGGAATAATTTGACGTGCTGGTGGATTTCTAACTCACCCATTTTACCTTAGCTGACAATAATTATAAATTTTTATTTCCCTTGAATTCCCTATTCTAAAAACAGAACTATCTTCCTGAATTAACCCCGTTCGTTCTCAGCCAACCTCTTTGATTGCTTGAGTATTTATACTTAATTTGTCCAGCCAATTGTTTTTTTTGTGTTCGCCTCTCCTAGAAAATAGTTGCTTCGTACTATATTTTCCCTGCCAAAATCGGGGTTAATGCTCTATTTATTTCAAAATGAGAATTGCTGTCTGCGAACAGTGAGTTCTACCATCGAGCGCGGAATTGTGGAGAAGGACTAGGTTTTTTCTGGGGATTGGGACGATTATTGTTGTTAGCTACGGCTAAATTATTGCTGGTTTTATGACCAGAAATTGGTGATTTTATTGATATTTGTTCGCTTAGAAAACCCAGAATTACAATAACAATTACTTTTTTCATAAAATGCTTGCCTGATTCTCTGATTTTATCATAGTACCAGATAGGAGACAGGATAATAAATCAGAGTTATTCCCTGTTTCCCATTCCCCTATTTAGAGTAAAATTTCCCTTTGTTGAATTGCCAATTTATGGGTGGGAAAACCCTTGTACTCGGCTAAAGTTTTCGTGGTTTCTTTTAACTTTTCAAAGCCTTCGGAGGTAACATAAGCCAAATTTGAGAGAATCGTGCTTCAAAACCTTGCGTCTTCATCGGCCCGCGTCCTGTAGGGGCGAAGCATTCGGATAAAAAATCTACGGTTTCACCGATAGGTTATTGCCCGAATGCTTCGCCCGTACTTTTTCAGCAAGCCCTATTTAGAGTAAAGTTTCCCTTTGTTGAATTGCTAATTTATGGGCGGGAAAACCCTCGTACTCGGCTAAAGTTTTCGTGGTTTCTTTTAACTTTTCAAAGCCTTCGGAGGTGACATAAGCCAAAGTGGAGCGCTTGAGAAAATCATAAACCGAAACCGCCGAATAGGAACGGGCAAAACTTCCCGTCGGCAGCACAGCATTTACCCCGATGGCGTAGGTAGCCATAGAGGAAGGAGTATGATTTCCTAGGAGAATTTCTCCGGCATTTTTAATCTTGCCCAGAATGGCAAAAGGATTACTAACTAAAAGCTCTAGATGTTCTGGGGCGTACTCATTGACAAAATCGAGGGATTGCTGCAAACTATCGGTTAAAATTATGCCCCCATAGGCGGCTAAACCCGCCTCGCAAAATTCCCGTCGCCAATCCGGGAGTTTTTGCAGGTATTCCAGAGCATATTCCCTAGCAGCGATCGCAACCTGTTCACAGTGGGTGACTAATAAAGCCGCCGAATCCGCCCCGTGTTCCGCTTCAATTAATAAATCCAAGGCCGCCAAACGGGCATCGGTGGACTCATCGGCCAAAACTATCGACTCACTTGGACCGGCCGGCAAACCCACATCTACAGTGCCGAACAGTAACCGTTTGGCCGCCGCTCCATAGACGCTGCATGGACCGGTAATTTTGTCAACCCTTTTGATATTTTTTGTTCCCAAAGCTAAAGCGGCGATCGCTTGTACGCCCCCTAACTTATAAATTTCTTTGACTCCAGCCATGCCTGCCGCCACCAGAGAAACCGGCTCCACGTTGCCCTGTTTATCGGGGGGAGTGCAAACGACAACTCTTTCCACTCCTGCCACCATTGCCGGTATAGCTAACATTAACATCATCGAGGGAAAAGCGCCGCGGCCCCGGGGAACGTATAAACCCACACTGGGGATAGGAGAGATTTTTTCGCCAGCAAAGACACCAGCTTCAATTTCTGCCAGTTGTATTTCTTCCGGCATTTGGCGACGGTGTACCTCTTGAATATTCCGGAAAGCCTGTTCAATGGCAGTTTTTACTTCCGGTTCAATTAACTGAAAAGCCTGCTCAAATTCTGCCTCGCTGACTTTGATATTTTCTACCGTCGCACCTGCGTAGTCAAAACGCCGCACATAGTCCACAACGCCAGCATCCCCCCGTTCGCGGATGGTTTCTATCACCGTTTGAGCGACTTTAAGGGCGTTATCAATATCTAACTCGGCTCTTTTCTGAAGTTTTGCCCGTTCCGCGCTACTTAATTGCGAAAGTTTTAATATTCTGACCACTATTGCTGCTCCTACTGCCCCTTCCTCTCAAGAATAGCGGGGAATCTGATCTTTTTTGATTATAATGCAGATCATGTTTAAGCTCTCTTGCTGTTCTGTAAATGCGATCGCTCTTAGTTTATTATGGGGGGCGAGTGGTGCTGTGTGGGCAGAAACGGATTTAGACTTAGATCCAAAAATTCGGCAAGAAAGTCCAGTTTTAGAGCGTTGGTTAGAAAAAATACCCGATATCGCCGAAGATATTCGCCGCGATCCTAGTTTTCGCACTCGTATCCGCTTGGGATATGCAGAGTTTCCTTCTCGGGATAATTCCAGTGGCGTGATTTTGGGGGTAGAAGATGTGTTTTTCGGTCAAACCAGTTTAACCCTAAGCGGCGATTATCAGACAGCTTTTAACGGCAAAAGGACGGCAATAGGAGCAAATTTACAATACTATCTCCTCCCTTTGGGTGATTATGTCAATCTAGCTCCCATGGTGGGCTATCGTTACATTCAAACAGGAAATTACAGCACCGATGGGCTTAACTTAGGATTAAAGCTCAAATTAGCTCTTTCTCGCACGGGGGCGGCAGATATCACCGTTAGTCAGAGTTTTATCTCCCCCGGTGGTGATAACGAGGTGGGATTGACTACTCTTTCAGTTGGTTATGCGATTACCTCTAATTTACGTTTAGCTGCCGATATTCAATCCCAAAATTCCCGCGCTCGTAAAGATAGCTCCCTGGGGATTTTACTGGAATGGCTGCCCTAATTATGTACTGTCCACTGAAAACTCACACCTGATTACTGATAACTGATAACTGATCACTGATTAGGTACTAAAGTATTTAGCAGTGGGGTGATAGGTGATAATGGCGGTGGTGGATTGTTCTGGGTACAACTGTTCGCTTTCGTCCATATACATTCCAATGCGATCGCATCCTAACAGATCTAGTTGCTTGTATTGGTCCTGAATATTGGGACAAGCGGGATAGCCGAAACTATAGCGAGAACCCTGGTAACGCTGTTGCAGTATATCGCGGATATTATCGGGATCGAACTCTGCGAAACCTAACTCGCGACGGATGCGGGTGTGAGTCCATTCAGCCATGGCTTCGGCGGTTTGCACAGCCATGCCGTGATAATAGAGGTATTCAGTATATTCGTTGGCATCAAAGAGAGATTTAGCGTATTCCGTGGCGATTTCCCCCACTGTCACCGCTTGCATCGGGAAAACGTCGATAATCCCGGATTCCTGCGGGGCGAAAAAGTCAGCAATACAGAGACGACGACCAGATTTCTGGCGAGGAAACTCAAAAATGGCACTCGGTTGCAGATTTTCGGGGTTTTCGCCTGCTTGTATCGATTCGGGATCGTAAATTAACAGGGAATTACTGGACGACTGACAGGGAAAATAACCATAAATTAATGTAGGGTTGAGTAAATTTTCCTTGACAATTTTCTCTTTCCATGCTGCTAGAATTGGATGAACTTTTTCCTGTAAAAACTGGTCGTATTCTTGCTTCGATTGGCTTTTGGGTTTGCGGAATTGCCATTGACCGACAAATAAAGCTTGTAGATCTAAATACCAGAAAACCTCCTCGATGGGAATTTCTGCTGCTGTTAATATTTTAGTACCCCAGAAGGGCGGAGTTGGTCGGGAAATATCAACTGCCACCGCTTCGGACCGACGGGTATCAATAACTAATTCTTGGTTGACGCTGCCATCGGTAAAAATAGTATTGGGATTAACCTTTAATTCTTCGGCAACAACCGGGGTTTTTTCTGTCTCGGCAAACTTCCCTAAAAAGCCTTTACTATCATCCCATTGACCGCCAGCTTTAGCGGGCATTAATTTATCCATAAAATGCAGGTCAGAGAAGGCATCTTTACCATAGATAACCTGTCCATTGTAGGTTTTTTGACAGTCATCATGGACAAATTTGGGAGTTAAAGCTGCCCCACCAAGGATAACAGGAACGGTGATTCCTTTTTCGTTAAAAACCTCTAGATTTTCCTTCATGAAAGCCGTCGATTTCACCAATAAACCGCTCATGGCGATACAATCGGCCTTATGTTCTTTGTAGGCTTCGATGATATTTTCTACAGGTTGTTTAATGCCCAAATTAATCACTCTATAGCCGTTATTGGTCAAGATAATATCAACTAAGTTTTTACCAATATCGTGAACATCCCCTTTAACTGTTGCGATAATAAAAGTCCCTTTGGCATTATTATCCCCCTCTTTTTTCTCCATAAAGGGTTCTAAAAAGGCCACGGCCGCTTTCATAGTTTGGGCCGATTGGAGAACAAAAGGTAACTGCATTTGTCCCGAACCAAATAACTCACCCACTACCTTCATCCCATCCAGGAGAAAAATATTAATAATATCTAGGGGTGGATAGTCCTGTAAAGCTTGCTTTAAAGCCTCTTCCAGTCCCAATCTTTCCCCATCAATAATATGCTGTTTTAAGCGTTCCTCCACGGGTAAATTAGCATTAGTAGAGGGGTCTTTTTTAGTAGTTTTCCCCGCAAATAATTCGGTTAACTTGGTCAGGGGATCATAAACACATATATCGCCATCAAAACGACGATTATCATAGATTAGATCCCGACAAATTTGCTGATATTCTGGTTCAATTTTTGCCAGAGGAAGAATTTTATTAGCGCTGACGATTGCCCCATCCATCCCCACCTGCATCGCTTCGTGAAGGAAGACGGAATTTAATACCTGACGCGCTGCCGGATTCAACCCAAACGAAATATTAGACACACCTAAAAGAATGTGACATTCGGGCAGTTCTTGGCGAATTCGACGCATTGCTTCGATAGTAGCCTTGCCATTTTCTCGGTCTTCTTCGATACCAGTAGAAATCGGTAAAGCTAGAGGATCAAAAAAGATTTCGTAGGGAGGAATTCCGTATTCTATCGCCCCATAATAGGCCCGTTTAGCTATCTGGAATTTTTTCTCGGCAGTACGTCCCATTCCTTCTTCATCAATGGTTCCAATTACTACCCCTGCGCCGTATTTTTTCGCTAAATCCAAGACTTGATAAAAACGCGGTTCCCCGTCTTCGTAGTTAGTAGAGTTGAGGATACATTTACCCCCCGCTACTTTTAACCCCGCTTCCATTTTTTCCCATTCGGTGGAATCTAACATTAAAGGTAGGGTGACATTATTAACTAAACGAGAGGCTAATTGGTGCATATCGCGCACCCCATCCCGGCCTACATAATCGACGTTGACATCGAGAATATGCGCTCCTTCTTTTACCTGCGCTTTCGCCATCGATACTAAACTATCCCAGTCTTCAGCATTGAGCAGTTCCCGACATTTTTTAGAACCACTGGCGTTTAATTTTTCCCCGACAATTAGAAAAGAATTATCTTGAATATAGGGTTGGGTACTGTAAATAGAAGCGGCAGAGGGTTCATAATGATAATGACGAGATTTCGGAGTTAAACCCTGACTTAGTTCCGCTAAAGCTTGGATATGGTCGGGACGAGTACCACAACAACCGCCGATAATTTGTACTCCCAAATCTTCGATAAAGTGCATTAAAGCCATTTTTAATTCTACGGGAGTGAGGCGATAATGGGCTTGACCGCCGACATTTTCCGGTAAACCAGCATTAGGAATACAAGAAACAATAAAAGGGGAATTTTCCGAGAGATATTTAATATGGGGTTTCATTAAATCGGGACCAGTGGCGCAGTTAAGTCCCAAAATATCAATTTTATAGGGTTGTAAAATAGAAACAACGGCGTTAATTTCTGTTCCTACTAACATCGTTCCCATGGTTTCCATCGTCACCGAAACCATTAGGGGCAATCGTTGACCTTTTTTCTGAAATACTTCTTCAATAGCATTTAAAGCCGCTTTAATTTGCAGGACATCCTGACAGGTTTCTACTAATAATAAATCTGCCCCGCCATCATACAGACCCTCTACCTGTTCCACATAGGCATTTTTTAGCGTATCAAAGTCAATATGACCCAAAGTAGGCAGTTTTGTTCCTGGCCCCATGGAACCCGCCACAAAACGGGGTTTTTCGGGGGTAGAGTATTTATTAGCGCAAGCTTTGGCCAGTTCGGCGGCGCTTTTGTTGAGATAATAGGCTTGATCGGCTAAATCGTACTCGGCTAAAACTATCGAGGTTCCCCCGAAGGTGTCGGTTTCAATCACATCCGCACCCACTGCTAAAAAGGCTTCGTGGACTTTCGCTACGGCGCTAGGTTTAGTATGGACAAGATACTCGTTACAACCTTCGTATTCTGCCCCACCAAAGTCCTCGGCCGTCAGATTTTGGCTTTGCAGGGAAGTTCCCATCGCTCCATCAAAGACGAGGACGGGATGCTTGGGACCGTTGAGGTAGTCAAGAAAGGGGCTATTCATAGAGAGATTTACTGCTATAGCATTTTGAAAGTTTATTGTAATACGGTTACTAAAAATCTGCTATCGTCCGCATTTCATCGGTCAGCTTCTGAAGACAAGAGGCAACAACTTGTACATAAGACAGAATCTGGGAACTCTCCCGAACTCCGGCGCTCCCATAAAGTCTTAACAACCCACATTCCGCATCCTCAACTGTCCCATTGGCCGTCTCCCTCTAAAGACTTGAGTAAAAAGACTTAGTTGGTCAGGGTTTTCTCTGCACCAGCTAGGGGGGTCTTGATACTAAATCTGGTTATTAAAAACTGATTATTTATTCCCCTTTGCCTTTTGCCTCTCCTCATAACTGAACTTCCCCCCATACATATATACCATAATAGCCAAAACCCTTATCCATCAATGGATATAGCCCTTAACATTTCTTGATGTACCCATGTAATTTGTAACATTTCTTAATGGACAAGAATTCTCTCTATTTGCTAAAATGATAGCCATGTATATAGAAAAAGTTCCTAACCGTAATTCCCCCCCCCGCTGTTCTTCGACCAGAGTCCTACCGAGAAGGAGATCAAGTCAAAAAAAGAACCCTGGCCAATCTCTCAAAATTACCCGATAATATTATCGACAATCTAAAACTGGCTCTTAAAGGAGCAACACTGTCCATGAA
>SFBI01000207.1 GCA_007095845.1 Microcystis aeruginosa Ma_MB_S_20031200_S102 | reverse complement strand
CTCGCTTCGGAAACGACCCAAGCCTCCATCTCGAGTGACCGAATGCTCGAGAAACCCAATTTCCTCCTCTGGACCGGTGTCTCGAAACATTGCTATCTCGAAACCCTAGGGTTTTGAGTCATGGCGATTGAGCAATAGGTCGATCGAAGCTTTTGAGGTAGCTGTCCACATCGGCCCAAATCTCAGCGTCGGTCCTAGGCGGGTCGTAGGTGCTGCCGAGCTCGTCCCACAGATACCAAAGGTGCCAGGCTTCCTCGGCGTCCCTGTCTCCATATTCGACTTCTTGAAGGTACTTAACGGCGTCACGGAGGACTTGCCCCTTGGTTCGCTCGCCAGCTTTCCAGGTGGCTATTTCGTATGCCCGGATCAGTGGCCATCGATCTTCAAGTGGTATGGGCTGGAGTTCGAGGTCTTTTAGGGTTGCTGTCCATAAGTCGCGGATGTCGTTGGGATTCTCGTTGTCGGCGCCGGCAAGCATGCGAAGGTTCTCCGAATCCATGCCATCTGCTAGCCACTGTGCCGCAATGTCAGGAAAAGCCTCGACGTCTAACAGTCCGGAGGCTCACAGGGCCATGGCCTGGGCAGGGGTCGGCTGCAGCTTCATCTGATCAGCCTTACATAGGTGCCGCACGATATGAGCAGGTCAGGCTCTCGGTAGTGGATCCCCCAGCGGAGGCGAGGAAAAGGGCATCCGTCACAGGTAGGCTTCGGGAAGCCAAAGTGATCGAAATGGGGGAATCAATGGGTGGCAAGCGAGGAAACGGATGGCAGTGCGCGACGTGCGGACAGCAACACCAAGGGCTTGCTACGGTTTTCGGTGCCCCGGCTCCGGATGTGTGGATGCACGCCAGTGCAGCTGAACGGGAAGCCGGCGAACTGACCGGTGACATGTGCGTGCTCGAAGTCGAAGGAGAACGTCACTACTTTCTTAGAGGACACATTGAGATCCCTCTAGTTGATGCCCCCGGTGAGGTCTTTAGCTGGTCTGTCTGGGTCTCACTCAGCCAAGAAAGCGTCCAAGACATTGCAGACCACTGGGATGATCCTGCACGCGCCTCACTGCCCCCGATGTTCGGTTGGCTATGCAACGAGTTACCCTACGACCAGCCCACGACCGCAATTGCGACTCACGTGCACAATCGGGTGCCAGGAGTGGTTCCGTACATTGAGCTCAACCCCTCTACCGACCACCCTTTGGTTAGAGAACAAGTATCTGGAATCTCGCTGCATCGGTTGGCCGAAATCAATAAAGCGGTAATGGGCTAGGTCTCAACGCAAGTACGGGACGCTGAAGCTGGGTGTAGCCGATTCAACGTGTCTCGTAACCTCAGCGCCTCGTATCCCTAGGGATTCGGAACACATGGGTATGAGACGTAGCAGAGCAAAGCAGGAGGCGCACCTGCACTTGAAGGGGACCGTTACCAAACTATTCACGCCGGTTCTTCACCAGACTCCCAACTGAACTGACTTACCCGTGGGCAACCTATGCATCTGCTGCATCGTCTGTACTGGCCGGTGATCTTAATGTTCCAATGCGGGTAGTTGAAGCAGAAGCGTTCAATGTCCCCGTTCCCTTGAAAGGAAGGGCTTGTGATCCAGTCAGCAGCTTTTGTTATGCATGCAGCAGGCCATGCTGTGGATTTTGTTGTTGAGCCTTTTCCTCCGGCAGACCCTGCAGCCGCCTTGCAAGCTGCGATGCGTGGGGAGAGACAGGAAACTCCTTTGATGGTCCCTCTAATCTCTACCGGTGTGGAGTCGGGACCAATTCACTTATCAGTGGAGGTCATGGAATCACGCCCGGAGGCACTTTCTCCTGGCTGGGAAGACATCCATGAGGTGTCCCTGATGCTCCCCGCGGGTCGGGCGTATTTCAACACACCCGCCGGCCGGGGAATGAAGGAACTAGGCGCCATCATGGCTGATGAAAGGGGCAGCTACCGAGCGCGGCTCCACGCGACTGGCAGGGACACAGCCTTCGACCTCGTCGTTGAGGCGCCCGTTGAACAGCACATGATCCAATTTTGGAAAGAATCATCCTCGCCGCCATCCGTTATCTCTTCTGCATCAGAGCGAGGTAAGAGCCTGCCGCGGTTCATCAAGATGTGGCAGGGAACGCCCATGGCTACAGCACAAGCCGAACCGCGACTCGTATCCACGGAGCACCCGCTGAAGTGATGTGGTCGAGGAGGAGCTAAACACCGGTCGTTCAATCGCTGAGATTCACGGACTTGCCTCGAGAAGGATGTCGTCGGGCCCTTGCTGATTACCCGCCCGCAAAACTCCCGGGGAGCCCTAGCGCTACACGCCAACTCGTCTCGAAACCCTTGGGATTCGAGGCGGTTAGGTTATGAGACACAGGGATTCAGCTGTTTCGAGAGGATCCGTTGATGGCTAGACCCCAAGTTCTGTACCCACCCGTCGAGTGGTGGCCATCTTTGCAGCCCACCGATCCGGCCAGCCTGCCGCGACCCACTCCGCTTGGGGCTGGTGCCCTAGCCCGCCGAGATAGACAACCTCATCTATGGCTGTCTTTTGTCGGGCCGTAACTGCTGACACCACATCAAACGCTCCGTCCCAACCGTATCCATCAAGAAACGCCCTGATCCTGGCTCCACGGTCCAAGGTTTCATCAAATCCGCGGGTTCGGAGCTCTGTTGGGTCGTCCTCAAACGGAGTGAACCACTCAAGGGCATATGCGACATCGCTGAGCCTGTCACCGGGGCGGGCGACGTCCCAATCGAACAGGCCGACGGCAACACCGTCGCGCCAAGCAAAGTTCGCAGGCTGCGGGTCCCCGTGACAAATCACGTCGCCAGGCGAGAAGGGCACCGCCCACTTCACATCTGCGGGAGGCTCCCAACCTACTGTTGCATCGTGCACCCTTCGCAGCAGCTGACCAGCAGAACGTACCGACTCGTCACCGAGCTGGTGGTCCCACGCATCGTCTCCGGCTTCGCCTGGAATGAGTGTCACGTACTCAAAGCGGCCGCGGATACTGATCGGTTCGGGAACGGGCAACCCGGAAGCGTGCACATGCCTGAGCAAGGCATGCACCGTCGGTGTCCAAGGTTTCGCTGGCCGCTCAACAACATTTTGGTTGAATCGGACCTCGCGCTTTTGTCCCATCTGAATAAGGCTAGCCGCACACGTACGCGGTCCAGAACAAGGAACATCAGCTCGCCATTGCCCCGCCCAGGGCGCTAAGCAGTTATGGCCATAGGGCTTTGAGCCAATCAGTAGAACGGCCTGGTAGAGATACTTCACGGCCGCCCAGTAAACGATGCCCTAACGGAGCCGGACCACAGGCTAGATCAGGGTCATCCATTTCGCTGTGCCCATGAGGGCCAGCGAAGGATTGAGCGCCGTTCGATCACCGACGGTAAATCCCTGTCCAGGTCCCAGGATTTAAGGCCGCTCTCTTCCCAGATTTCGAAGAGTTCGTCGGATCGATTGCCGCGCCTATAGCTGGCTTCCTCGGGAAAGACCGGTAAGGCGTCGAGGAACACAACGTGCCGGCCATCCGCTAGCTGGAGTTTCGGGATCAGGTCATCGGGGCGTTCGGTCAGCACCCATCCCGTAAATTTCCGTCCCTTTATGACTTTCCAATTGCCTGCGACAAAGACGCCGTGTTGAGGCACTGTGTTGCTTTTTAGGACGCTCAAAATCAGGTTAGCGAACCCCTCTTTTACCGCGTCTGAACCGGTATTCACTCCCAGGAAGAGCTCAACGGCGTGCTCCCTGGCTCCCGGGCCATGGCGAGTGGCGCCGGCCGACGCATAGAGGTGGACGCCCATCCGGCTCGTACCTTTTGGCCACTCGAAAACGCCCACCGACTCCCCCGAACGGGTACGCATCTCGTGGTACTCCGGTTCGGAGCCGACCACGGCAACGTAGTGCTCGCGCAGCTCCTCAACCACCGACATGCTCCCCATTAGTTCCATCTAACCATCCCCTTTGGGATACCGACCCCGCCCACAAGTCCAGCTGGAGTGTCTCAAAACCTCTGTGTATCGAAACGCTAGCGTTTTGAGGCGCCTGGGTTATGAGACAAGCCACCATCTGCCCTTATGGGTCTTGTAGGCGGTCTTTTGGCAGCCCAGCTGAACGCCCGTATGCAGAAAGCCCGACGTAAAGGAAGGGGACACCTCACGGCGGATGCTGCTACCTACTATTCTTTGTTCAGCGAGAGAAACTTCATTGGGGGATAAATGGAAAATACGGCACCTGTACTGCTTGTCACCAACCGGATGGAATGGGAGAAGCAATATGGCCAGTACAAGCGCAAAGCAAAGCTCCTGAGGGCGATTTATGGACTTTTGGTACTTCCATGCATAGGTGCCTTGGCTTACTTGGCCGGCGTGCTTTACCCTCTGCTCAGGGGAGACATAGCATTCGGTCACCCCAGTTACTACGAGTACCGGGCAGCAGCCGACACGGCTATCCTCATCTTCTTCGCATCCTTCGTGCCGTACTGCGTGGCGGGGTTCTTTTTCACGCGCTGGGTCCGCAAAGCTCACCTTGCCCTAGGACTGCGAGCAGACGGCAATTTCACGGAGGTGCGCGAGGTTTCCAACGGAAACAGCATCACAGTAGCTAAATC
>SFBI01000206.1 GCA_007095845.1 Microcystis aeruginosa Ma_MB_S_20031200_S102 | reverse complement strand
GCCGACGATACGATTACTGCTACCGATCATCTCTATGAGCGTGTCCCTGATGCTCAACCTTGGGTGATTCGGATTGGACATAGAGCCGTCTTCCGTTTTGGCAGTCGCAGCCAGAGAAAACCCGTATGATGTTCGGTGTGGTCAATAATAATTGTGAAGCAATCATCAAGGTGGCAGTCGGTCCCATTGGCTCACCGAAAATAGCACTCGATGCTATCATTGATACTGGATTCACCAGCTTTCTGTCTCTACCGCTTTCTATCATCACAGATATGGGATTGCCTTGGTACTATCGAGATATTGGCACATTAGGCGATGGGAGCGAAGTCGTTTTTGAAATATACAAAGCTTCTGTGATCTGGGATGGTCAAGAGCAGATTATTGATGTGGCAGCTTCTGATGCTTGAGGCAGTGGAAGGTGGGCGCGTTACAATTGAAGCGCTATGACTCAGCCAAAGTTATCGGTGAAGACGGTCTAACTTTACCGTTATACTGAATCGGTTTTTAATAGCATGATTAACTGCCAATCCCACTTTAAAAACCCGCTCCCTTCTCCCCACTGCTGTAACAAAAAACAACTATCCCCCGATCGCGATCGCTAAAAGTCGAATAATTGTAAATTTTTGTCAAGGGGTGCGGTCAGACAGAGGAATTATCGCTAGAATGAGCCTAAATTGTCAGGAATTTAGTTAAACAAGGTTTTTGGCAAGATGCTAGTCTGGCTAACGCGCTTTTGGGCGTGATATAGGGAAAACTTCTGGCGATTGCGCCTAAATGGGGTGATATACAGAAGGTTGACTCATATCGTTACCCCAGAGAGTTTTATGCAGAAAGTTTCTGTATAATCTCTAGTTAGCTTCCTGAACAACTACCCCTCGCTTCGATAAGACATCTGTTTGGCAGTAAGTGTCTGATTATTTACTTATTTTTGTAGGAACTGAAATGAACCTCAATAAGCTTCGTGAGCATATCCTAGAAACATACTATCTTCTCAGGATAGGAATGGCTTTAATTGGAATTTTTTTTCCTCTAGTTTTGTGGTGGGTTGGCCTTTTTAGAGGGGTAAAATTGCAAGGCTCGATTAGTGCTTACTACCACACATCTATGGGAGATGTATTTGTCGGAAGTTTATGCGCTATTGGGGTATTTCTCTACTTCTATAAGGGTGTGACAACGAAGGAAAATGTTGCTCTAAATTTTGCAGGTATTTTTGCTGTTCTCGTAGCATTACTTCCTACATCAGCTCCATCCGATCTGAAATGCGAAACTTTTACTGCACCTTATTGGCATGGTGCGTCCGCAATATTGTTTTTTATCGCGATTGCATACGTCTGTTGGTTTCGTGCATCGGATACTATTAGCTATGTGAGAAATCCATCCCGACAGAATCTTTATTCCGGACTATACAGACTACTCGCTATTGGCATGATTTTCCTGCCATTGTTGTCAGCCTTTTTACTCCACTTATTCAATGAGACTAATAGTATTGTCTACTTTGTTGAACTTCTCGGGGTGTGGGTTTTCAGCGCTTACTGGATTATAAAGACTCTTGAAATTAGAGAAACCAATATTGACAACAAAGCTTTTGAAAATCAGGGATATTAATAAGGGCTAAAGAAATCGTGATAAAGCATCCTCTTCAAGGAAAAGAAAAGCAAGTGTGGTTATGGTGCTTACTATGGTTTAGTGTTGTGCCACTTGCTGTAGTGCGATCGCTGTAGGCTGGGTTGACGACAGGAAACCCAGCATTGCTTTTCCTTGCCAGCACTGACCTAAAGTGCGATCGCACCCAAAACACATCGACACATCGACCCTCATTAGAATCGGATAATTTTGATCGTGCGTCGCGATCGCTTAAAACAGACATCAAATTCTCGAAAGAAGTTTGTTTGCCCAAGGATTAAGGGTACCTGAGAAGCTTGTGCCCAAGCAAATGCTAGGCGAACTGGTTCCAAATTCCCAATTTGAACATGCACAAATAAACCCCGCGCTTCAACCGTTGCAAGATTTCCAGCCAATGGCAAGCGGACAGTTTGTTCCTCCCAACTTGCACCTAATTGTAGCCCGATGTCATAAGGTAAGAGATTGACCGTAGACCCACTATCTAGCAGTGCATTCGCAGGAACAGAAGAGCCTGCATGACTCAGAGTGATGGGAATCGTGGGCAATGCTTCATCGTCAGAAAAGGGAAACTCGATTGTATTAGGCATGAGTAGATGTCTCTTGGTCATCCTGAATCATCTGCATCAGAATGTTTGCAGCCTCCGTTGCGTCGTAGGGTGACCAAACCGGATACTCTGATGCAGAAAAGATGACTTGTAGTTCAGCGTCTGGGATTTGTGCAGCTAGGAGTTTGAAGAGTGATAATTTGTCTGCCTGACTTAGATTGTTGACTAAAGAAATTAACTCAGCGAAAGGCATGGTTTAAACTCCTGAACCTACGAGAATACATTGATCATAAGCGATCTGAGAGATACGGTCTAACGGGGTCGTTATGCGGCTCAGTGCGATGCCGAAGGCACTGCGTAGCAGTACGCCGATCTTGTAGGGTGCGTTCCCTAATGTGGCTCCCACTGCTCCACTGATCGATTTTGGGGAACGCACCATGCCCATGGATTGAAGTTGTGGGTTTAAGTGCGGTGTGGGCTAATCTGGCTAACACGCTTTTGGACGTGATATAAAGATAGTATGGGTGATGGTTTATCTGATGACAGAGAATGGATATGTGGGGGATGTCTTTCAGGCATTGCTTACCCCGCTAAAGGTTAAAATGATCATGAAGCGATAGAATTACTCTAATGAAACTAGATCGTATTACGAGCCATCCAAACCGTATGAATGGGCAACCCTGCATTCGTAATCTTCGCCTTACGGTTCGTCGAGTGATTGAGCTACTGGCAACTTATCCCGATCGAGCAGAATTACATCAAGAGTTTCCCGAACTGGAGGATGAAGATATTCGACAAGCCCTAATTTTTGCCTCTTCTTACTTGGATGATCGCATCATTGAACTTCCTAATCGCTATGAAGCTGTTGCTTGACCAGGGACTACCGCTTTCTGCGGCAACTTTATGCTGACAAGAATATTTCACGTACAAGGTTGGGTTGACGACTGTTACCCAACACCCTCAGAACCAAGATTAAATGCGGTAGGATAGGCATTGGATAGATTTTCTAGATTGCCGTGAGCGAAACCGTCTATGACTAGAAATCCTTGCTAATCTATCTTTACTCGACTTGAACCAAGCTGTGCTAGATTTAGCAGAGCAATTTTTGGAACGCAGCAACCTTCCCGCAAAAGCTGATATTGATGCTGTTCATATCGCCGTCGCAACCGTTCACGGCATGGATTACCTGCTCACCTGGAATTGCAAGCACATCGCCAATGCTCAAATTCAGGGAAAGTTGGCAGAGATCAGCCTTGATTTTGGCTACGAGTTGCCAATTCTTTGTACACCCTATGAACTTCTCGGAGGTTGATTATGTTTCAGGATGAGATTGTGGAAGAGATCCACAAAATTCGTGAAGAGTACTCTCGGTCATTCAATCATGACTTGAAAGCCATCTTTGCTGATTTGCAAAAGCAACAAGCTGAAAGTGGCAGAGAAGTTGTTACCTTATCTCGAAAACACGGTCTAACAACACGTTGGAGCGGACGAGCGAGAGATATTGATAGTGGTGCAAAGGATATTAGCCGCCGCTCAACTTAGCCGTTATACTGAATCGGTTTTTAATAGTATGATTAACCCCCAATCCCACTTGAAAAACCCGCTCCCTTCTCCCCACTGCTGTAACAAAAAACAACTATCTCCCGATAGCGATCGCTAAAGGTCGAATAATTGTAAATTTTTGTCAAGGGGTGCGGTCAGATCGAAGAATCATCGCTAGAATGAGCCTAATTGTCAGGAATTTAGTTAAACAAGGTTTTTGGCAATATGCTAATCTGGCTAACACGCTTTTGGGGGTGATATAGGGAAAACTTCTGGCGATTGCTCTTAAATGGAATGATATACCGAAAGTTGACCCATATTGTTACTTTCAAGAGTGTTATACGGAAAGTTTCTGTATAATCTCTAGTTATACAGCAAAGTTGATGAACCTTTTCCGATACGAAATAATTAGAGTATTGAATGCCTATTTAGTATACTGATTGGTGATTGAGGTATATATGCGCAAGTCAGGATTCTACGTGACAATATATGTTGCACCTCCCGGAAACGAGAGAGAAATTCGCGAAGTTGGTCTTGGTCTCAATGGCTTATTAGATACTGGTGCAGAGTTGTCTGTCATTCCTGAGTCTTCTTTGGCTTTAATTGAGAGCCAAGATCAACTCCCGTATAAATATGTAAATTTTAGAGGTGTTAATGGTAATATTTTACAATCTAAAGTCGTTTCTCTATCAGTCGGTATCGAGTTTAAAGGCAATTTTGTTATTCTTGATAATATTGAGTTTCTTGTGCTTCCAACAAGTAAAGATTTGCTTATTGGGTTAAATATCATATCAAGGCTAACTAATCCAAACGCAATTGAAACTGTAAGCGTCCAGCAAATTTCATCTAATATTCTTAGAATTAGTATTTCATTACCTAATCTGCTTCCTATTGAAGAATATCTTGGTAGTTTTGTAAGTCTACTAACATCACTTTCAAATCTTTATCAAGTTTTTAGTCTGGTTTATTCTAGCGACTCTGCTGCTGTGAGCAAATTTGCCAATGAAATTCAGACGCAAAATAATTCCTTGCAGACATCTGCTCTAAAAATCAATTTTGAAGATTTACCCGTTGAGCCGTTAAGGGTGATTTCTGCTCGCTATGGTTCTGATGCATCCTTTGATCTATTAGGTCTCGGTAAAATATTAGAACAACTAAGAGAAACGGTCAAGGACATTGTATGGAGAGGAAAGCACGAGAAGGAATTATCTGAAGTAAATTTAAGAAGAGTTGAAGTCGAAACTGAAAAAGAATCTGTAGAAATACAAGCAAAGCTAATTCAGATAGATAAAGAAAAGATCGAAGCTGAAAGGGCTTTACTTGAAATTGCACATAGAAGACTTGAGTTAATAGAAAAAGCTGCAAATATGGAATTACCTGATAAAGAAAGACAGTTAATCATTTCTGCAATTGTGCCACAACTTCAAGTTATCTCAATAAGCACTACTAATCTTATATCAAGCAGTTCGGAAGTTCCTTTGTTACCTGAAGGTGAAACAAGCGAGGATTCTAATGAGGATGCTCCCCAGTGATTTGGATAAAATTTACATCCAAAGGATTGCTGTATAACAATTGCGCTGCACCTGAACGTAGTGCGATCGCTGATCTTTTAGGGTGCGTTCCCTAATGTGGCTCCCACTGCTCCAGCGATCGATTTTGGGGAACGCACCATGTCCATTGATTAAAGCTGTGGGTTTAAGTGCGATGCCGCTCTTGTGGGCCTAGTTGGGGAATGTTAGCGAAGATTCCCGATGTTTAGGTTAAAATAGAGGGCAAAAGTTGCCACAGGGTCGCTTCAATGACAGTTCGACAACCCCGCTACAGCAAAGAAGAATTCGCTCGACGTGGTAATGAGATTTATGAATCTCAGGTACGTTCTCAAGTTGAGGAGGGAAATCACGGGAGAATTGTGGCGATCGACATCGAAACTGGAGCGTTTGAGCTTGCCGACGATACGATTACTGCTACCGATCATCTCTATGAGCGTGTCCCTGATGCTCAACC
>SFBI01000205.1 GCA_007095845.1 Microcystis aeruginosa Ma_MB_S_20031200_S102 | reverse complement strand
AATTGATTAGTTCGCTCTAGATCAAAAACAATTGACAAAAATCGTCCAATGTCTTTCTCTATAAGGGTTCCATCTCTTATAACCCCCGTCCATTACATAACACAAACCGAAGAACCAAACTTACATCTGATAACTGATAACTTACCCACTGATAACTGATAACTGATAACTTACCCACTGATAACTGATAACTGATAACTGATAACTGTTAATGTCCTTGCCAGCGATTAATTGTCACACAATCGATCTCTAACTGATCGAGAGTACGAGCAATGACAAAATCGACCAAATCCTCGATCGATTGGGGATGGTGATACCATGCCGGTATTGCTGGCACAATTCTAACGCCCGCCTCGGCCAAAGTAGTTAAATTACGCAGATGAATTAAACTAAAAGGGGTTTCTCGCGGCACTAAAACCAATTTTCTGCCCTCCTTAATCTGCACATCGGCCGCCCTTTCTAGCAAATCGGAACTTAATCCCCCCGCTAATTTGGCCACTGTACTCATGCTACAGGGAATAATTATCATACCAAGGGTGCGATAGGAACCACTGGCGATCGTTGCCCCCACATCACCCCAACGATGACAGCGTAATTTTCCCCCCTCCATCACCCCGCATTGGCTGCGCCAAAATTGTTCTTGCAGCTCCGGTTCTGGCGGCATCCGCATATTATCTTCTGCTTGCCAGACAGTGTAAGCTGATCTGGAGGCCACTAGATCGATCGTGTAGTCGGCTAAAAGTAGATATTTGAGGGTACGGACAGCATAAATCAGTCCTGATGCCCCCGTAACGCCCAAAATTAGCGGTTTAGATAATTCCTTCAAGCTCTAATTCCTCGATCAATTGTAATCCTCTCGGGTCGCCCACTTTTAATAAAGCACCCCTAGCATCTTCCTTGACACCTAAATCCTCGTCTTCCACCAAGGCCTCGATCAAAGCATCGATCGCCGTGGCATAAATCACATTTAAGGGCAATTCTCGGCATAATTGACCGATCGACCAAGCGCAATTACTCCGCACCGCTGCGATTAAATCTCGGCGCAATCCTTCAATTAAAGGCGGCAACACGGTGATGATATCTTCATAATTGACCTTGGCAATCTGGGCCAAACTACTGGCTGCCCATAATCGCACGGCCGAAATATCAGTTTTGAGAGCATGAACCAAGGGATTGATCGCTCTGCGATCGCCACAGTTACCTAGGGCCCAAACAACCCCTTTTCTGACGTAACCATTCCAATCTCTGGCCAGTAAATCGATTAAGGGAGCCACAGAGCTAAGACTGGGATTTCGACCCAAAGCGTAGGCGACACTGACACGCACCAGGGGACAGACATCGTTTAACATCTCTAGTAAGGGAGCGATCGCTCTTTCTTCCCGCAATTCACAAAAGGCGCGGGCTGCGATCATCCTCTCGCTAACATGAGCAGAAGTAAGCAATAAGAGCATTTCCTCGGGATCGGGGGGGATTTCCGCTGCTTGATCCGGATCGCTCCCATCGAGAGGATTATTTAAGGAGTTGCTAGAGTCTAGGATTTCATTGTCGTACATACTTGTTAGATTATCTCAATCCGTGACCGCTCACGTCAAGCCAAAAATCAAAAAGTGGTTGCGGGTTGGGGAGACTTTTCAGTGATCAGTGATCAGTAATCAGTAATCAGTGAACTGAAGACTCAAATCTGATCGAATATCTGCGGCCCGTATCATCACTTATAAGCTAAGACGCACTATCCTTGCATTTACAACACCTAGCAGACTAGAAAGTAAATACAGGGCAAATTTTGTTTTTTTTAGATGCCAAGACGCGGATTTGAACCGCGGACACGAGGATTTTCAGTCCTCTGCTCTACCAACTGAGCTATCTCGGCTTTTTTTAGTCCTTTATCAATATAGCACGCCCTCGAAATAATTGCAAGGTTTTTTTCTAAAAAGTTTTCTGCTCGACTAGATTGGCAAGGTGAGGGTAAAAGTGGTGACAGCATTGGCACTGGTGACATCAATGGTGGCATTCAGGGGTTTAATCAGTTTGTGGACTAAAGCTAAACCTAAACCAGTGCCACTGTAGCGCCAGGGATCTTGGTTAGGAATACGATAAAAAGGGGCAAATATTCTTGATAATTCCTCTGGAGCGATTTCTACTCCTGAATTGCTCACACTGATTAATATTTGCTCGTCCGCACGCCTCACATTTACCCTAATTGTCCCTTTTTCTGGGGTATATTTAGAAGCATTGGTCAGTAATTCCGCTATGATGCGTTCGATATCACAAAGATTGCTGTTAATCTCCGGTATATCGCCATCTATATCTAAAATTAACTGCTGTTGTCGCTCGCGGGTGAGAGTACGAAAAGGTTCTACTAATAAGGGTAGCCAAGAAAGTAAGTCGATTGTTTCGATCGCTGGAGGTTCGGTTTCCGCATCTAGATAGGTTAAAGTCAACAAATCATTAACTAACTTACTCTGACGCTGAGATTCAATGTTAAGAATTTGTAACAGTTGACCGATCGAATCCTGTGGATCGATCTCGATCCCTTGATATTCTAGGAGACTTTCTAGGGTTTCCACCGCTAGACGAATGCTGGTAATCGGGGTTCGCAGTTCATGGGAAAGGGTTTTCAGGAATTCGCTTTTTAATCTTTCCAGTTTTTCTAATTCCCTGACTTGTGCTTGGGAAGATTCGTAAAGTCGCGCTTGGCGAATAGCGATCGCACATTCGGTGGCAATATGTTGAATCAAATTAGTTTCTAAGGAGTTAAAAATCTGATTAGCTGGTCGAATTAGCCAAATATTGCCTAAAAAACCCTGATCGTCAAAGATAGGACAAGCGCAACGGTTAACACGACAGATTTGCGGATTGCCAAGGGGAAGATAATCGACAAATTGTAAAACTTGTTTGTGCAGCAGCGGTTGATAGATTTCAGGAAAATCGCTAATTTGACGGCTAATTCCCTGACAGATAAACTCTTGGGTGGTGTATTCGTGGACAATAGTGGCTTTGCTGCGACTGGGATTGTAAAGCTCAATTTGGGCCCGTTCTACGGGTAAAACCTGGACTAATTCCTTGGTGGTGGTTTGCAGAATATGATTTTCATCGAGACTATCGCGAATTTTTTCGGTAATCCGTCCGATTAATGCTTCATACTTCAAAGTCATCTGCAATTCAGCGGTTCTTTGCTGAACCTCCGATTCTAAGGCAGTATTCAAGCATTTTACCCGTTGGTGTAGTTCTGCTTGTTGAATGGCAATTCCCACTTGAATGGCTAATTGTTTGAGCAGATCGATTTCTTGGGATTGCCAAGAGCGAGTTTTTTGGCAATTTTGGGCAATTAGTAACCCCCAGAGTTGGTTATCGCAGAGAATTGGCACCACCAAGTTAGCCTGTACTTGCAAAGAGGTGAGTAGGCTGCGATAACAGGGATCAAGTCCCGAATTATGGACATTTTCAATAACTTGAATCCTCCCGCGACGATAATTTTCCAGACGTTCTGGGGATAAGTTAAAACAGGGATCCTCGATGCTGTTTCCTAAGACAGAATTAATCCTCGGGGTATAGGATTCCACCACAATCATGCCACTATGATCGGGGAATAAACGATAAATTAACACTCGATCGCAGTTGAGGAATTGTCGCACTTCTTTAACGGTTCTTTGCAAAATGCGATCGAGATCCAACGATTGCCGGATTCTTTCCTGCATTACCCCCAGTAGTTGTTCCCGTTCTGCTTGTAATCTTAAAGCTTCTTCGGCCCGTTTGCGTTCGGTGATATTGGTGCTGGTTCCCACTAAACGATAGATGCACCCATTGTTATCCCGTAGGGGTGTTAAAGTCGTTAGCCACCAGTAGGGTATATTTTGAAAAGGTAAATACTGTTCGTAGGAAATAGTCGTTCCGTAACGCACACAGTCACTGTAATGTTGCCGCACACTACGCGCATCATCGGGGGGAAGGATTTGTTCGGGAGTTTTGCCTTTAATATCCGATGAACGCAATCCTGTCCAGCGTTCATGAACGGGGTTTGCTCCCACATAGCGAAAATCTCTATTTTCCAGCACGTCCACTACAAAAATCGACGCTTGCACGGAATTAAATATACTACGCAGAAACTGCTCGGAATCCTCCGCTTTTAGCTGTGTGTCTAGCTCGATCTTGATTTCTGATGGCTGCTTTTCCATAAGAGCCTCCCATTGTGCTAATTGGTGGATTTGGATCGATAATCACAAAATCGTTGGCTACTCCTAGGGCGATTTAACAATTTCTTTAGATTCTCGCACAAATGTTCCTATCCGCTGCCGATTTCGATATATTTCTTTGCAAAAACGAGAAAGCAACCCCAATATACTGAGATCGCTTATCAGTTATCAGTTATCAGTGACCAGTTATCAGTGACCAGTTATCAGTTATCAGTGATCAGGTTTAAGGTTTAAGTTAAGTAGTTAGATACAATTAACTACACATATCTAACTACTTGGCTCTTCTAGGTTCTGTGTGATCTCGCGTAGCGAGCGCGTTGCGACCAGTTTAACTTACCATAGAGGCGATCGATCTTTGTGTCCTTTGTGTCTTTGTGGTTCGTTCCACCCCCTCGCTAGGAGGAATGTATCTTAGAATACATTTTACCCACCAAACCGGGGAGAGCAACTACTTCTTCCATGAGTGCCTATCCTCACCAAGAAGTTAATTTTGTCCTATTACTTATATGTGTTATTTTCAGTGATCACTGTTCACTGATTACTGATTACTGATCACTGAATTTAGGCTTCTTGGTTGACAAAAGGCAATAAAGCCATTAAACGGGCCCGTTTTACCGCTTCCGTTAAATCTCGCTGTTGTTTAGAAGTTAAACCGGTGATGCGTCTAGGTAGGAGTTTGCCGCGTTCGGTGATGAATTTGCGGAGGAGTTCGGTGTCTTTGTAGTCAATCGGTTGACTGGGGGAGATGGGGGAGAGACGTTTACGATAGTAGCTCATAGATTTGTAAAGATTGCTTGACTTTTTAACTAGAGTGTGCTTACTTAATTTCCTTGTGGACGGTGTGCTTATTGCAGTGGGGACAGTATTTTTTGATTTCCAGTCTGCCGGTGGTATTGCGACGGTTTTTGCTGGTGGTGTAGCGAGAAACGCCGGGGGTACGCTTATCGGGATTACTGCGGCATTCCGTGCATTCTACAGTGATGATTAGGCGAACGCCTTTTTTACTAGCCATAACAACAGGGGATCGGGTAAATTTACACGCAATCGATCATTATGACATATCTGGAGCTTTTTAGGCAAGAGGATCCAGGACACCGGCGAGGAATTGTCGGCTGAAAAGTTGATTTTGGGATGAAATCCAGCACAAAAAAGCTAGAATAATCACAGCAGTTGGCGAGGATGAGGAAAAATGACGGTAAGATTGGGTAAACCGATTTTAGTGACGGGGATAGGCATTACCATCGCTTTCACCCTGGGGGAAACTCTCAATAGTACAGTGAGCGAAATCGGTTCCTGGGGTATTTTCGGTGCGATTGCTCTTAGTGCTGGTGTCTGGTTGTGGCAAAAACCCAACTCGAAAATCGATTTTTCCCCCCCCACTCCCCTGAGTCTAGAAAAGGTTAAACAAGCGATTAGCAAAGCCGAGAAGATAATTAATTATCTGGCCAAAGAAGACCCTAATCAAGACTTAACCCCGCTCAAAACCAGTTTAACCCAATTAAATCAAGAATTTAGTCGCCAAGACCTGAAAATTGCCATTACCGGTGCGAGAAAAACTGGTAAAACTGCCCTAAAAAAACTACTAGAAAGCGGCAACTTTGGGGAATCTGTCGCTTTTCTGGAAACGGAACCGCTTCTAACTTTCGACTCCAACGCTAACCAGAAAAAAGCTCTGGCAGCCGACTTAGTTTTGTATCTCATCAATGGGGATTTAAGCGATTCCGAATGGCAAATCCTCCAGCAATTCGATCGAATGCACCAGCGTGTTATCCTGTTACTGAATAAACAGGATCGTTTACCCGCCGAAACCAGAGAAGAAATTCTCCTTTCCCTGAAACAAAGACTGAAAGAAACTATTCCTGCTCATAATATTTTAGCCATAGCAGCTGCCCCTGAACCCCTAAAAGTTCGTCAACATCAAAGCAATGGAGAAATCAAGGAATGGACGGAAATCCAAACCGCGGTTATCGATCCTTTAGATAATCATCTCCGACAAATTATCGAACAAGAAAAGTCCGAATTAGTTCTGGGAACTATCTGGAGACAAGCGCTCGAATTAGCCAAGGAAACCAAACAATTACTTAATCAATCCCGACGTAAAAAGGCTTTACCTGTTATCGAACAATACCAATGGATAGCCGCTACTGCCACTTTTGCTAATCCTCTCGCGGCCCTAGATTTAGTTTTAGCGGCAGCCACTAACGCTCAAATGTTAGTGGATTTAGGGGCAATTTATCAACAAAAAATGTCCCTTGAACAGGCAAAAACAGCCATGACTACCCTGGGGAAAATGATGGTACAATTGGGCATGGTAGAGGTGACAACCCAAGCATTAGGAACGATTCTCAAGGGAAATGCGATTACTTATATTGCCGGTGGTACAGTGCAGGGAATTGGAGCAGCCTATCTAACTCGTTTAGCTGGTTTAAGTTTAATTGAATATTTCCAAGAACAGGAAATTAACGAGCAACTGAATAATGATTGGAATTGGACGAGTTTGCAGAATAAAGTTAAACAGGTTTGGGAACAAAATCAGCGCCTAGCATTTTTACAGGATTTTGTCAAGCAGACGAGCGCTCGTTGGTCGGCATTTTCTGGTTAAAAAATATGGTTAAGAAGTGCGGAAAGGTAAATGCTGACGTAGCACATCCCAGCGCGAACAATCCCAATAATCGATATGAGAAATAATCAGATTATTGTCATCGAGAGTTAGTTCACTGCGTCCAGAAATAGCGATGCGAGGCCGCCAAGGTAAAGGGGTTGTCCAGTGCAATGTCCAACGGGTATTAATAATATTTCCCTGCTGTTCAATTGCGTGGACATCCATCTTAATAGCTTGGAACCATTGACTCATAAAACCAATCATTTCCCGATAGCGTTTAATCCCCCGAAATTGATTGAGAGGGTCTTTAAAATAAACGTTATCAGCATAAATATCATAGGTTTGATCAATAGGAAATCTCTGATAATCTTGCTGCAAAATAGCGATAATATCCATAAAATAAGTAATTATTCCCGATAGCTATTGTCTTTTTTCACTACTTAAAATATTACTCCCGTCAAACTAAAGGGACGGACTTCGGTAATTTTAACCTTAACAAATTTGCCGCGTAATTCCTCAATATTTCCCGTAAAGAAAGTTAAGCGATTGCCTCTAGTTCTTCCCATAACTTGACCAGCATCTTTAGGATTAACGTCTTCCACTAAAATTTCCTCAATTCTGCCTAAATATCTTTGGGAACGTTCAGCAGCTTTTGTGGCCACTAAATGATTTAATCTTTGTAAGCGATCGCTTTTTACCTGCTCACTTAATTGATTATCCCAAATAGCGGCCGGAGTCCCGGGACGGGGAGAATAGGCCGCCGTATTTAATTGATCAAAACCAATCTCATCGACTAATTTTAAAGTATTCTCAAACTGTGCCTCTGTTTCTCCGGGGAATCCGACAATCGCATCGGCACTAATGGCAGCATCCGGCATTAAATCGCGAATATTAGCAATAATTTGTCGGTATTTTTCCTGAGTATAGCCCCGTTTCATGGCCTTGAGGATATCATTATCCCCCGATTGAAAAGGGATATGAAAATGTTCACAAACTTTAGGTAATTCCTGACAAGCTTTAATCAAACGTTCGGTAAAATAGCGGGGGTGACTGGTGGCAAAACGGAGACGTTCAATGCCAGCCACATCGTGAATGTAGTAGAGTAAATCGGTGAAATTGTGCAGATGTCGTCCGCTTGCCGTCACCCCGGGTAAATCCCGTCCGTAGGCATCGATATTTTGACCTAAAAGGGTGATTTCTTGATAACCCTGTTGTCCTAATTGTTCCATTTCTGCTCGAATTGCCGCAGGAGTGCGAGATTGTTCCACCCCGCGCACCCCCGGAACCACACAATAGGTACAGCGTTCATTACAACCATAGATGACGTTCACCCAAGCGGTAATATTGCTATCCCGGCGCGGTTTGGTGATATCTTCCATGATGTGGATGGGTTCGGTGGCCACCACCTGGGAACCGTCAAAAACTTGTTGTAATAAGTCTCCCAAGCGATTTGCGTGTTGGGGACCGATAATTAAATCCACTTCGGGAACCCGTCTTAACAATTGTTCCCCTTCCTGTTGGGCCACGCAGCCGGCGACAACTAAAGTAAGATCAGGTTGAGTTTGTTTGCGTTTAGCCTGTCTGCCGAGATAGGAATAAACCTTCTGTTCGGCATTATCGCGAATTGTACAGGTATTGTAGAGGATTAAATCGGCTTCGTTGGCATCCTCGGACCATTGAAACCCCAAATCTTCTAAAATACCCGCCATGCGTTCGGAGTCAGCTTTATTCATCTGACAACCAAAGGTGGTGATATGGTAACGACGTGGGGACTTATTCATGATGCAGGCCATAGAAACAAGAGTTTAGCTTTCTATTTTAGGCTATTTATTCTCTGACTTGAAAGAAGCGGTCGGCGCTCGGCAGGAGATTATTTTATTTATTCTCCCCACACCCCACTTCCCACTTCCCCAACCCGATTTCCCGAAGGTAACAAAACCAGATATTCTACTAAATAGTCGCCTATCACACCAGCCTGATCTCGTGGTCGTCCAATGCAGTTTGCCAAGATATTAATCGCCAATCGCGGGGAAATCGCCTTAAGAATCCTTCATAGTTGCGAAGAATTGGGCATTAGAACCGTTGCCGTTCACTCTACCATCGATCGCCATGCCCTTCATGTTCAATTGGCCGATGAGAGTGTTTGTATTGGTCCGCCTCCAAGCAGCAAAAGTTACTTAAATATCCCTAATATCATCTCCGCTGCCCTAACACGCAACGCCACGGCCATCCATCCCGGTTACGGTTTTTTGGCAGAAAACGCCCGCTTTGCCGAAATTTGTGCCGATCATCAGTTAACTTTTATCGGTCCGTCCCCCAGTGCTATCCTAGCTATGGGTGATAAATCCACTGCTAAAAAAACCATGCAGAAAGCGGGAGTTCCCACTATCCCCGGCAGTGGTGGTTTAATTACCTCGGAAACGGAAGCAAAGCGTATCGCTGATGACATCGGTTATCCCGTTCTGATTAAAGCCACTGCTGGGGGTGGTGGGCGTGGGATGCGTCTTGTCAAGAGTGCAGATGAACTAGGTGATATGTTAAAAGCCGCCCAAGGGGAGGCAGAAGCGGCTTTTGGCAATTCGGGAGTATATCTAGAAAAATTTATCGAATGTCCCCGACATATCGAGTTTCAGATTTTAGCCGATAGTCACGGTAACGTGATCCATTTAGGAGAAAGAGACTGTTCGATTCAGCGACGACACCAAAAACTGCTAGAAGAAGCACCCAGCCCCTTCTTAACCCCCCATTTACGCTCAAAAATGGGTAATGCTGCCGTTAAAGCGGCTAAATCGATTAATTACGTCGGGGTGGGAACCGTGGAATTTTTAGTCGATAAACACGGTAATTTTTACTTCATGGAAATGAACACCCGTATTCAGGTGGAACACCCCGTCACGGAGATGATCACGGGGATAGACCTAGTTCGAGAACAAATTCGGGTAGCACAGGGCGAAAAACTGCTAATTAAGCAAGATCAGGTGATATTTAGAGGACATTCGATCGAATGTCGTATTAATGCCGAGGATCCTGATCACAATTTTCGCCCTCACCCCGGCAAAATTAGCGGTTATCTGCCCCCCGGCGGGCCCGGTGTCCGCATGGATTCCCACGTTTACACCGATTACGAAATCCCCCCCTATTACGATTCCCTAATTGGAAAATTAATTGTCTGGGGAGAAAATCGCGAAACTGCGATTAAACGCATGAAACGCGCCCTGCGGGAATGTGCGATCACAGGAGTACCGACGACTATTGATTTCCATCGTAAAATACTGGAAACTCCCGCCTTTTTAGCTGGAGATGTTTACACTAATTTCATCCAAGAACATCTCTTGCCCTAGCGCGTTACCATGAATTTTAGACGAGAGTAGGCTAGGGATAATAATGACAGTAGAAGTTAAATTTGAATCTTGGCAACTGAGCGATGAACAGTTTTTTCAACTATGTCAGGATAACCGAGATTTACGTTTGGAACGCAGCGCAAAAGGAGATTTAATTATTATGCCACCGACTGGAGGAGAAACCAGCAATTCTAACGCTGGAATCACTGCCCAATTATGGTTATGGAATAACCTACATAAATTAGGTGTAGTTTTTGATTCTTCTGGAGGATTTAAACTACCGAATGGGGCCGATCGCTCTCCCGATGCTGCTTGGATACCTTTAGAAAAATGGCAAGCTTTAACCCCGCAACAAAAGGAAAGATTTTTACCTCTATCTCCCGATTTTGTCATTGAATTAATGTCTCCTAGTGATAG
>SFBI01000204.1 GCA_007095845.1 Microcystis aeruginosa Ma_MB_S_20031200_S102 | reverse complement strand
TTGGCGATTTTTGTCAATTGTTTTTCATCTAGAGCGAACTCATCAATTAAGTCTGTTGCCAGATAAGGATTTAGTCAATTTATGCCCCCCTATCGAACCATACCAAGTAACGAAGAGCCTTACATTCCCCAAGATGTTTTAACGAAAAACCTTCATTGTAGAAACTACTATTGAGAACATTTTCAATAATTGATTTTTTCTGATAAAAAATTTTACAATCCTTTACATTGACAAAAATCGATGATTATGGCTATAATCCTTACTGGGAAAGGGTTGTAAGCAATATTTTAGTAAAAATTATTAATTGAATGTTAAGAAGTGCGGAAAGTGGCTCACTGATTTAGCCATCGAGAAGCTAGGGAAAATAACCAGACCACTTATTTTCTTCCCCGTCTGAGTTATTTCTGGGATAGGGGTAAATCTTAGCCTACTTGCTGACGATAGCTATTCATTTCTAGGCTATCTTCCCCATAAAGATCCTCAATGTGTTCATGACAGCAATCGATCGCAAATTGCTCAAATTCTCCCAGTTCAATTTGATACATTTTGCCAAAAATATCGGGTTGAACACGACAAAATTCTGGTCTTTGGTCATAAATGGTACAGAGACGGGTTTGGCGATCAAAGTTTATACACCAACCATCTTCCCCCACCATGCTGAGATATTGACTTAATTGTGCGGGAGTAAGATAATCTTCTAAGTCAGGACGCTCATCGGGATTTAGTTGACAACAAGCTCCACAATTTTTAATACATTTCCAATTGGCCATATAACCAGTGTGCCGCAATGAGTTAATCCTAGTAAGTAGGTAGGTGTTAAAAATTGCCAGATACCCCCCTTATCAAGGGGAGATTAAGGGGGGATCGAAGACAAAATCTATCTTATATTTAATTAAAACCAGTTACTGACCTACTAACCAGCTTACCAGCAATTAGTCCCAATTTTGCCATCCAGCAGCAATCCCCCTCAACAGTTTTAATCTCAACCTGCGATCGGGAGTGAAAGCTTGACAAGGCAAGAATCTAATAAAATGGGCGTTGTAAGGGTCGAACTTACGGCATCCTGCTTGTAAGGCAGGCGCTCTACCACTGAGCTAAACGCCCGAATCAATTTCGTACTTTCTCAGCATAACATATATTTTCAAAAAAGTATATTATTTTTTTGAGTAAGTTAATTTTTTTCCGATGCCCTCTGGTCGAACTCACGATCGCATTACCCTAATTCTGTTGCCACCGATTGCGGGGGCGAGTTTTTTGGTCAGTGGCAGTGGTAATTTAACCCTATTACTGTTGGCCAGTTATTTGTTTAGCGGATTCCTGTTTGGGCCAGATCTTGACATCCACTCGGTACAATACAAACGTTGGGGTTATCTGCGCTGGTTGTGGCTACCCTATCGTTCTATGATCCGTCATCGCGGTTGGTTATCCCACGGTTTATTGATCGGCACAATTTTTCGGTTATTTTATCTTGGTAGTTTTCTTTTACTAGCGGCGATCGTCATCCTTCCGATCCTGCAAAGTTTCTGGGGTATAGACTGGGATTGGCGACTGTGGCCGCAGCAAGCGATCGCATTATGGCAACAGTATCCCCGGGTAGCGATCGCTATTTTCCTGGGTTTAGAATTAGGTGCGATGAGTCATAGTTGTAGTGATTGGATCGGATCGGCCTACAAACGTTCTCGAAAAGTGGCTCAAAAACCGGTAAAAAAGAAAAAACGTTAATAATCCCCGTCCACAATTTCTAATTAACCTTACTTCGATATTCTTGCCAAGTTTTCGGACTGATAAAGAGAGTTCCTTTTTCTTGCTGGTCGGGGAACTGGATATAGTTTTTCTCTAGATAATCCTTGAGTTTTGGTGATTGCAGAAATTGCTTTTCAAATCGATAGAGAAAAACCAAATCTGGCTGTCTTTTTTCAATAACTTCTAGGATAAAATCCCCATCGAGATTCTGATTGAGGAATCTCTTTCTGGTGATGACAGCAGTTTCTGGGGGTGTTTTCAAGAAATATTGATATATGTAGTGAGGATTATCGGTTAACAGAAGTTTATCGGAGTTTTTAAATTTTTCAAACACAGCTTCTGCTAAAAGAGGTTTATACCTTTTATTAAATTGAACGTAGGCATTAATTGCTGGATCACGATTGGTGATTATTCTTAAGGTATTAAAGAGAAATTGACCAGAAAGGGAGAGAAAAATTAGCATTTTAAGCGTTAATCCTCTGGTTATTTGGCGATTTTGCCTAAATTCCCCGAGGCTATCAGTAATTTTTAACTGTTCGACAAATAAGGCAATTATCCAAACGGCAGGAATAATTAAATGGATATAATAATAAGGCCAAATTGGGGCGACTGTGGCGAATCTGAACAGATTAGAACCTAACCAAACCAAGGGCGGTAACAGTGGTATTATATTGCGAGTAAAAACCATCGCTATAATAGCGATCGCTGTCACAATTAGATAAATTGGTTCCTGTTGTAGGGCGCTTTGTAAGAGAGTCCATAAGGTGAGATTTTCCTGAGCGAAACTAGCGGCAACACTGACATGAGATTTAATAATATTTTCGTAGGAAAAAGGAAAAATAGTCAGGGAACCCAAGACAAAGACTAAAACAACAGCGACTAACCAAATAACAATATCAATGATTTTTTTAATAAAACTATTCTGTTGATTGAGAAAAATGATTAAAGCTACAGTTGGGATAATAGTAATGCCTGAAAGTTTAATTTGCAGGGAAAAAACGAAAGCAATGGCACTAAGTAAATACAGTCCATACTTACGCTTACCAGTAGATTGAACGGCTTTAAAGATGATAAAAATACTTAAGATTATAAAAAAAAGTGAGGGTAACTCCCGCAACATTGTCGTTGACAGGGTAATATACACTAGACAGGTTGAGAGAATAAATACCGATAAACACGAGGCAAATATTCCGCAATTAACTCTCAGAATTAGATAAAAAAATCCTAACATAATTGTGGACAAAGAAAGCACCATAAGGCGCGCGGCATGGATAGTAAATCCTGTCAAGCTTAACCAACCATTTAGTAAAAGAGATAAACCCGATAAATGATCGTGCCAAACTTGTTCGTAGAGACGATAACCTTGTTTAGTGACGTAGGCAAGTACCAGGGCCACCGCTTCATCAAAATTAAGGATATAGGGATAATGAAGCGGGATTTTCCAGAAAACAATCCCCAGAAAAAAAACAGCAATGGCAATTAATGCCATTAAATCAAAACGATAAGATTTCTTATTCATAACTTTTTCTGGACAAGAATTGCTGCGTATCCTATCACAGATCGAGACATCAGTTAAGTAGCTGGTTATAATTAAATTAAAAATGGATTTTAGGTTCGATCCCCCCTAGCCCCCCTTGATAAGGGGGGAAGCCGAAGGCGGGGGGATCCCCCTTGATAAGGGGGGAAGCCGAAGGCGGGGGGATCCCCCTTGATAAGGGGGGTGTCTGATAATTTTTAACGCCTACCTACTTGTGGATTAAAAAAGATAAAAAGATTACTTTTCGGAACTACGCCCTAAATCTTTAGATCTATGATAGGCCGCGACTACTGCCTCGATAATAGTCGATCGAAAAGAGCCTTTTTCTAATTGTCTCACCCCAGCAATCGTAGTTCCCCCGGGGCTAGTGACGCGATCCTTTAATTCACCCGGATGTATGGCCGATTCTTTTAATAGGGTTGCCGTCCCTAAAACTGTTTCTATGGCCAATTGAGAAGCGATCGCTCGCGGTAATCCGGCCGCCACACCACCATCGCTTAAAGCTTCCACCATTAGGGCGACAAATGCCGGGCCCGATCCCGATAATCCCGTCACTGCGTCCATCAAAGCTTCGGGAACTTCCACCACCGAACCGACCGCAGCAAAAATATCTCTAGCTACGGCCAGATGTTCTGGTTCCGCATAACGACCGGATGCGATCGCTGTAACCCCTTGTCCCACCGTGGCCGGGGTATTGGGCATCGTCCGGATTACGGGGCGATCGGGAAAACCCATTTCTAAGCGATTGAGGGTAACTCCCGCTAAAATCGAGATAATTAGCGGTTTTTCGGGTATTCCTAGCAAACTGTTCACTACTTGCTCTAAAATTTGCGGTTTTACCGCTAAGATTAACACCTCAGTTGCTCTGGCGGCTTCCCGGTTATCCTCACTGACTTGCACTCCGTAGGTATTAACCCAAAAGTTGCGCCGTTGGGATTGGGGTTCACTAACTAACACCGCTTCCGGACTATAAATATTTTTTTTTAATAAACGGCTGAGAATGGCCTCGGCCATCACTCCACCGCCAATAATTCCTAAACGAATAGACACAGTATTTTTTAAAGTAAAAAGTAAAAAGAGAGATTAAGCGGTCTTACCTAGAAAAAAGCGAATCCTCTCGATAAATCGATCGATTTCTAGCTTCGACAAACTTGACGAGAGGACTATGGAAGGATTCATTGAGCTAATCGACTGCTTTCGGCTCCCCAAGCAGGTGCGGAGGAAACGGGACGAGCCATTTTCGGGTTATCAGCGATATCGTGAATAGTTCCGGAAAGGGTGCTAACTTTAACGCAGCTCGGGGTAAATAGGAAAATACTCTCACCGATGCGTTCTTGATGACCATCAATTGCGTAAGTGCCACCAGCGACAAAATCCACGGCTCTTTGTGCTTCTTCGGGATCCATGACGTTGAGGTTTAAAACCACCGATTTGCGTTCTCTCAGAGTTTGGATAACTTGGGGCATTTCCTCGAAGGAATGAGGCTCGATCACGACTACTTCTGCATTATTATTGTTAATACCTGGCATACCGATCACGTTGCTTCTGTTGAGTCCCATAGATGTGGCTGTATTGAGATTTAAAGGTTCGCGTTGACGACGATTAAGGGGTTCTTCTTCTTCGTTTTGATCCTTCTCTTGGGGGGAAAACTGTTCCCAGTTCATTTCTTCGTAGTCGGTTTCATCTTCATCTTCTGGTTGTTCGGAGATGCCGACAAAATCTTTGAGTTTGGTAAAAATGTTGTTCACAGTCTAATGTCCTTCAAAAGATTTTTTTGGGTGTTCTTGTCTAGAGTCGGGGTTATTTGGTGGCCTTTAACAATCTTTGCTCTCGCTTGGTACAGGGGAACTATTTTGTTAAGGGTTCGTCATTTTAGTCGTCTGGAGGCAGCGGTTAGTTCCCTCTTTTTAGTTATCAGTTATCAGGGGATAGTTTTTAGGGATTGGGAAAAAGTCAATTCCTCATTTCTAACCACCAGTTTCTAGACTGAACGCTGTAATTTTAAGATATATTATCACCAATGATTAAAATTTCTGGGTTTTTTTTCTGTGAATTTACGCAGATTGTTCAGTAAATGCGATCGCCAAAAATGCCAGTTCCCACCCGGATCAAAGTGGCTCCGGCGTTGATGGCCAGGGGATAATCGTTAGACATTCCCATGGATAGATGAGACAGGCATAAACTAGAGCTATTCTCGATGATTTGGGCTAAATCGCTGGTTTTTTCAAAGGCGGCTAACTTTTCCCCAGCCGATAATCCCTGGGGTAGAATTGTCATCAAACCTTGAATTTTTAGCTGTTGACAGTTGACTAAAGCGGGAAGATCTGCTAGGAGTTCGGCCTTGTCCCAACCGAACTTATCGGGATCGGGGACAACTTTCACCTGTAGCAAAACTTGGGGATTAATCTCTAATTCCCCAGCTAGGCGATCGAGTCTTTGGGCTAATTTTAAACTATCGAGGGAATGGATTAAATCAAAAGATTCTAGGACTTTGCGGGCTTTATTTGCCTGTAGATGCCCAATAAAGTGCCAAGAAATATCTGGCAGGTCTTTTAGTTCTTGCTGCTTTGAGATTGCTTCCTGTAGCTTACTTTCGGCAAAATCTCTCACTCCTGCTTGGTAAGCTTGACGGATATAATCGCTCGATACCTGTTTACTGACGGCAATCAGACGCGTGCAGGGGGGTAGGGTAAGACGGATGGACTCGATACGACTAGCGATCGTCATGAACTAGACTGAAAAGGTTTGTTGATAAGTTTGGTTGAGACTGTTAAATTCTTGCACATTGCTGCCCCGGCGCAAATTCCGCAGCCGGTTTTCCACTAAAAGACGAGCATCGGAACGACTAATCGGATCGAACGAGACTTTTTTGGGTCCCACCGTCACCAGAAAAAAAAGACGTTGGGCATAAAGAGTGGTGAATAATTCCCGATGTTCTTCTAATAGACACACTCTGTATAATAGACCGAAAGTAGGATGATTGAGATAGGTTTCGTTACTCATTCAAGCGATCGCTAAAGGAAAAGGATGGAGCGAACTAGAAAGTTTTTCCACAACAAAATCAAGCGGATGGCTCAAAAACAATTGATTTTTCGAGGGTTTCCCTAGCCTGATTTTACCAGAATCCTTGAATGACAACTAACGATGCTAGTCTATGTCATGATTTCCTGAGTTTTCACTTTTTCCCTGTTAACGTGGATACATTTTGGTGACAAGTTGTCACCATCAGAAATTAGCTCGGCTGCAAAAATCAAAGATTCTCCCTTAGCTGAGGAGAATCCGAGACAGGAAGATTAAAAAGACAAGAGAGAACTAAACTAACGATAAAAACTAAGATTATCTCAAATTTATCTGGTTTTTGATAAATTTTAACCCGATAGCGGCGATCGGTGAACTGAAAACTCACACCTGATCAGCGATCACCGATAACTGATCACTGAATCGCTGATCAAATGCCCTAAGCTTGTATTAAGCCTTTTTTAACTTCAAATTCCTTTAACCTCAATCAATATGGATTTTTCTAGTCTTGTTGCCAGTCAGCTAAATGCCGGCGTTATCTGGCCCGAAGGAATTCTGATTATTACCCTGATGGTAATTTTAATCGGCGATCTAATCGTGGGACGGAGTGCCAGAAGTTGGCTGCCCTACGTTGCGATCGCTGGTCTGCTCGCTGCCGTGGTTGCTCTCTACTTTACCTGGGACAATCCGAAACCAGTGGCCTTTTTAGGGGCTTTTGAGGGGGATAATCTCAGTATCGTCTTTAGGGGGATTATTGCCCTTTCTACCGCCTCCACAGTGCTGATGTCGGTGCGTTATGTGGAACAAGCGGGAACCTCCCTAGCGGAATTTTTAGCCATTATGCTCACTGCGACTATCGGGGGAATGTTCCTATCTGGCGCTAGTGAATTGGTGATGATTTTCATCTCTCTAGAAATGCTCAGTATTTCCTCCTATCTAATGACCGGTTACATGAAGCGAGATCCTCGATCGAACGAGGCTGCTTTAAAATACCTGTTAATTGGAGCTTCTAGTTCGGCGATTTTCCTCTATGGTGTTTCCCTTCTCTACGGTTTATCCGGAGGTGAAACCAGTTTAAGTGCCATTGCCGAAAAATTAACCGCTGTCAATGGTGGTCAGTCCCTGGCTTTGGCGATCGCATTAGTTTTTGTGATTGCCGGTATCGCTTTCAAAATTTCGGCGGTTCCCTTTCACCAGTGGACTCCTGATGTGTACGAAGGTTCACCCACTCCCGTGGTCGCTTTCCTCTCGGTGGGTTCCAAAGCGGCCGGTTTTGCCCTAGCAATTCGCCTATTAGTGACGGTTTTCGGTCTAGTGAGCGAACAATGGCGGTTTATCTTTATCGCTCTAGCCATTTTGAGCATGATCCTGGGCAATGTGGTCGCCTTAGCCCAAACTAGCATGAAACGGATGTTAGCCTATTCCTCGATCGGTCAGGCGGGTTTTGTCATGATTGGTTTAACCGCCGGTACTGACGCGGGTTACTCTAGCATGATTTTCTATCTGTTAATTTACCTGTTCATGAACCTAGGGGCTTTTGCCTGTGTGATTCTCTTTGCTCTCAGAACTGGAACCGATCAGATCGCTGAGTATTCGGGACTCTACCAGAAAGATCCGCTGCTAACCCTCTGTTTAAGCATCTGTCTGCTTTCTTTGGGGGGAATTCCGCCTCTAGCGGGCTTCTTTGGTAAGATTTATCTATTCTGGGCCGGTTGGCAAGCGGGACTTTATGCCCTAGTCCTCGTTGGTTTAGTCACCAGTGTGGCCTCGATTTACTACTATATCCGCGTGGTCAAAATGATGGTGGTCAAGGAACCCCAAGAGATGTCCGATGCGGTGAAAAATTACCCCGTTATCAATTGGACTCTTACCGGGATGCGTCCCCTACAGGTGGGTATTGTCCTCTCCCTAGTGGCCACTTCCCTAGCTGGTATCCTTTCCAATCCTCTCTTTACCCTAGCGACGGATTCCGTCACCACTACCCCCATCCTACAATCGGCGGCCCTGGCGACCCACATTTCCCGGGCAAATTGAGAATCCCTGTTGATTTATCGGCGTTGTCAGATCAGAATAACAACGCCTATTGTAGGGCTAATTCCGGAATTAGCCCTACACCTAATCCGTTTTTAATAATGTGATTAACTCTCAAGTTATGAATTGTTTCTCCCCACCCCCCACTTCCCTATAAACCCCATCAGGTGACGGAATAAGTCTCCAAAAATTCTAATACAGTGATGATTTTAATGTTTCTAAATGGGTTCAAGACTAACAAATCTTCATCCCCTGTAATAAGAGATTCCGCATGACCACTAATTGCTAACTCTAGATATTTATTATCTTTGGCATCTCGACACTCATTGACAGATTCTGACGGTTTCACTAATAAAGATGATGCCACTAATGTTTCTAGTAGCTCTTGGCGAATTAACCTAGCTAAATAGCGGTCAAATTTAGGACGAGATAAAACGTTGCTAAGTTCATCAAGAACCGTCTCAGATAAGATAATTATGCCCTGATTCTTGGCAGTTTCTAAAGCCAAACGAGGTGAACTGGTTTTAAATAAAAAGCACTAACAATCACATTAGCATCAAAAACAAATCGTGGCTTATTCATCTTGTTCTAAAATAGAGGCTAAAATATCTGGAGTTAATCCGTTAGCTTCTGCTTCATCACTAGCTTGATCCATAATCGTTGATAATCTCGCCGCTGCTTTTTGACGATATTTTTCTAATTCTAATTGAATAGTTTCAGTTAATTTGTTTTCTATGTTCGCTCGGTCATTGGGTTTAATTTTAGCGTAATATCTAGCAATTTCTAAAGGAACTTGAATAGTGATTTCTGTCTTGCTATTCATGGTAATTGATTGTTTTTTTACTTTTAATAGACCTCTATTGTAGCACAAAATCACCATACTCATTGAATTTGATCCTATTGATGTAAAAGTTGCCATTGGATCAAAAAAATCAATGAATAGGGCTTGCTGAAAAAGTACGGGCGAAGCATTCGGATAGAAAATCTACGGTTTCACCGATAGGTTATTGCTCGAATGCTTCGCCCCTACAGGACGCGGGCCGATGAATACGCAAGGTTTTGAAGCAAGATTGTATTAAAAGTTACAATTTAATAAATCTTTACATTTTTCTCCTCGACTAGCGACTCATACTAAATTCGTTGAATATAGGCTACATATCAGGACTTCAAGGGGTGACAAGGCGACTAAAAGGCTTGCTGGATAAGGCGCATAGCCGTTAGACCCCTAGAAAAATCGGGGTGTTTTCCCGGCTTGAGGCGGATCAAAGAAAAGGCGAGTTCCG
>SFBI01000203.1 GCA_007095845.1 Microcystis aeruginosa Ma_MB_S_20031200_S102 | reverse complement strand
CCCCCAGCTTTGAGAACTGCTAATAATCCGACAATAACTAACAGTGACCGCTCTAGATAAATGCCGACTAAAACTTCTGAATCTACCCCCAAAGATTGTAAATAATGGGCTAATTGATTCGCCTGAATATTTAATTCTTGATAGGTTAATTCTTGACCCTCAAAGACCACTGCTACTGCAGCCGGTGTTCGTGATGCTTGTTCTTCAAATAAATGATGAACGCACTGATGGAAAGGATAGTCTTTCTCGGTAGCATTCCAGTCTTCTAATAATTCTTTTGCCTCGACTCCGGTTAATAATGGTAGTTGGAAAATTGGCTGCTGCGGGTTAACAACCAATGCTTCTAGTAGGGTGATAAAATTTCCTGTTAATCGTTCAATAGTACTGCGATCAAATAAATCGGTATTATATTCCCATACCCCTTGTAATCCTGCACTGGTATTCTCCATAGCCAGGGTTAAATCAAATTTGGCGGTGTCATTTTCTGTGGTGAGGGGAGTGGCGGTTAAGTCTATTAGTTCTAAGGGAGATGGGGGACTATTTTGCAGCAGAAAATCCACTTGAAATAAAGGCGCGTGACTTAAATCTCGTTCAGGTTGTAGGGCCTCTACCAACATTTCAAAGGGCAAATCCTGATGAGCATAGGCATCCATTGCCATTTCCCGTACTCGACCTAATAACTGATTAAAATTGGGTTTACCTGACAAGTCAATTCGCAGAACTAAAGTATTGACAAAAAAGCCAATTAACCCTTCAATTTCCCTGCGATTACGGTTAGCAATGGGAGTACCAATTAAGATGTCTTCCTGTTCTGTATAACGGTAAAGTAAGACAGCATAAGCTGTTAACAGGGTCATAAATAAGGTGACACCCTGTTCCTGGGTCAATTGGGTCAGTTTTTCGGTCAATTCTAGGGAAAGGCTAAAGGGTAGATGTCCCCCAGCAAAACTTTGTTGATTGGGTCGAGGTCTATCTGTTGGTAAAGATAGAAGGGCCGGTGCGCCGGCTAACTGTTTTTGCCAGTAGTCTAGTTGCTGTTGCAATAGCTCTCCCTGTAGCCATTGTCTTTGCCAAAGGGTAAAATCTCCATACTGGATAGATAGGGGATTGAGGGGCGAAGATAAACCCTGAATATAGGCATTATAGAGGGCGGTTAGTTCCTGAAGAAATACCCCCATTGACCAGCCATCACTGACAATGTGGTGCATACAGACTAATAAGAGGTGTTCCGTTTCAGATAACACCAATAAAGTGATTCTGATTAAGGGTTCACCAGCTAAGTCAAAGGGTTGAATCGCTTGATTTTGTGCTAACTCTTGGGACGCAATTGCTTGTTCACTACCAGATAAATGCTGTAAATCCACAACCGTAACTGTCCAAGTTCGTGGTTGTATAACCTGGGTAGGGATACCATCAATGGTAATAAAGTTGGTGCGTAAAGCTTCATGGCGATCACAAATTTCTTCTAAACTCTGAATTAAGATTTCTGAGTTCAGGTTTCCCTCTAAACGCAAGGCCAGGGGGATATTATAAAAAGAACTATTCGACTCAAATTCAGCCAAAAACCAGAGACGAGTCTGAGCAAAAGATAGGGGTAATTCTGCTGCTTTGTCCCTGGGTAAAATCGGCAGTTCAGTGAGTTGTTCTCCTTCGGAAAGCCGTTTTATTTCTCGGGACAATTCGGCGATTGTCGGTGCAACAAATAACTCGCGTAAGGGTATTTCTACCTGAAAAGCCTCACGGATGCGCGAAATTAGTTGCGTTGCTAATAATGAATGTCCACCCAACTCAAAGAAGTTGTCGTGAATCCCCACCTGTGCAACTTTTAATACTTTTGCCCAAATCGAGGATAATATCTCTTCAATGGGGTTACGCGGCGCGATATACTGCTCTTGGCTTTGGAATTCGGGAGCCGGTAAAGCACGGTAATCAGTCTTACCATTAGGCGTTAAGGGTAGGGATTCCAAAATAACAAAGGCACTAGGAATCATATACTCTGGTAACTTGGCTTTCAGGAATTGCCGCAGTTGAGTAATGTTAAGTGAATTTTGCTCTTTTGGAGTGGAAATAATCTCTATTTGGGGAATAATATAGGCTACTAAACGTTTCTGATTTGTATCATCTTCCCGGGCAATCACAACAGCCGTTTTTACCCCACTGTGCTGACTAAGAACGGTTTCAATTTCCCCTAATTCAATGCGGAAACCGCGAATTTTTACCTGATTGTCAATCCGTCCTAAATACTCAATATTACCATCGGGTAAATACCGACATAAATCTCCTGTTTTATATAATTTTGACGGCTCATTGCCCCCCTTATTAAGGGGGGTTGGGAGGATCACTTCATCCTTCTCAAAAGGATTAGGGATAAATTTTTCATTGGTTAACTCTGGATGATTGAGGTAGCCTCTCGCTAATCCCGCACCGCCTATGTGTAATTCCCCAGGCACACCAACAGGAACAGGTTGCAAATATTCGTCTAAAATATAGGTTGCTGCCTTAGCAATGGGACGACCAATCACTGGTTTGAGGTTAGCTGTTATCAAACATATCGTGCTATCCACAGTGCATTCTGTCGGTCCATAAACGTTATAGAAACTAATGTTTTGAGCCTTGGCCAAAGTTGCCCACATAGATTCATCAATGGCTTCTCCTCCCACCAAGACAGATTGAGGATGATTGTCACTTTCTAGCAATCCTACTGAAATCAGTAGCCTCAGTTGTGATGGTGTGCAATCCAATACATCTATTTTTTGCTGCCGCAGGTGGGATAACATGGCATGGCTATCAAATCGCACCTTTTCTGGCACAATGTTCAGGCTATGACCATATATCAGTTGGATAATTTGTTGCACAGAAGCGTCAAAAGCTAAAGAGGCATTGATGCTGACTCGCAATGGGGAAATCTGATGGTGAGCATAGATAGCTTCATGCAGTCCGTGAGCAAGATTGACAACGGAGGAATGCTGAATCATCACTCCCTTTGGCTTTCCTGTTGAACCTGAAGTGTAGATTGCATAAGCTAAGTTTTCCGGTTGAACTTCACAGCAGGGATTTGATTCCTGTGCTTGAGTGATAAACGACCAGTCAGTATCTAAACAAACGAGTTCTGATTGGTGTTTTGGAAGTCCTGCGATTAAATGTTTTTGGGTTAACAGAACTCTAATTTGAGCATCTTGGAGCATATACAGTAAACGCTCAGTTGGATATTCCGGGTCAAGAGAAACATAAGCACCACCCGCTTTTAATATCCCCAATAACCCCACAAATAATGTGCTAACTGATTAGCTCGACAATTTAATTCATTGTAGGTTAATTGTTGATCTGAATATACAACTGCTACCGCATCGGGTGTGCGTTTTACCTGTTCTTCAAATAACTGATGAATACACTTGCACTCAGGATAGTCAACTTGAGTATTATTCCACTCAATTAATAGCTGATTAGTCTCACTTTCTGTCAGTAAGGGTAATTGACTAATTGCTTGTTCTGGATTAGCAGTAATCCCAGTTAATAGGTTAACAAAATGCCCTGATAGTCGCTCAATTGTGCTTGGTTTAAATAGATCTGTATTATATTCCCAAATTGCAGTTAATCCAGCTTCTTTCACCTGTATAGATAAACTTAAATCGAACTTAGCTGTCTTAAATTCCAAAGGCTGATGAGTGGCTTTTATTCCTTCTAAATCTATGCTATCTACAATTTCATTATCTAAGCCAAACATTACCTGAAACAAAGGAGTATAACTCATGTTTCTTTCAGGTTGTAGGGCCTCTACTAACATCTCAAAAGGTAAATCTTGATGGTCGTAAGCATCCGTTGCCGTTTCTCGTACCTGTTTTAATAACTCGCTAAAACTGGGATTTCCAGCTAAATCTGTTCTTAAGACTAAGGTATTGACAAAAAAGCCGATTAACCCAGCTAATTCACTACGAGTACGGTTAGCGATGGGAGTACCGACTAAAATATCTGTTTGTCCCGTGTAACGATAGAGTAGGGTCCCAAATGTGGTCAAGAGGGTCATAAATAAGGTGACACCTTTTTCCCGACTCAGCTTATTTAACCCTTGACTAAGTTCTGGAGAAAGGACACATTTTATCCTATCTCCCTGAAAACTTTGTTCTAGAGGACGGGGATAATCCGTAGGTAGATGTAATAAAGCGGGTGCAGCTGCTAACTGTTTTTGCCAGTAATTTAACTGTTTTTCTCGGATTTCTCCTTGTAAATATTCCCTTTGCCAAATGGCAAAATCTGCGTACTGGATTGGTAACTCTTGTAAAAGAGGTTCTAAACCTTTAGTATAGGCATTATAAAGGGTTGTCAATTCCTCAATAAATACCCCCATTGACCAACCATCAGAGACAATATGATGCAGACAAATTAACAAGAAATGTTCTGTATCTGATAATTTCAGTAGGGTAGCCCTAATCAGGGAGTCATTGGCTAAATCAAAGGGTTGATGGCTGTGAATTTCTAGCCATTTTTTTATTTCCTGCTCTTCTCGATATTTTGGGCTGTCTTTACCATTGACAAGCGTTAATTGCCAATTGCTTTCTGGTTTGATTATTTGTACAGGATTTCCCTCAATGGTGGCGAAATTTGTACGGAGGGACTCATGGCGCTGAATAATTTCTTGTAGGCTTTTTTCGAGGACATCTACCTGAAGACTTCCTGTTAAATGCAAGGCCAGGGAAATATTATAAAAGGGACTGTTGGGTTCTAATTGATCTAAGAACCATAAACGCTGTTGGGCATAAGATAGGGGTAATTCTTCAAAATTCATTTTCTTTTTCTTGGTAAAATAGTTGGAACGATGGTATCGGATTTTTGCTGTTTTAACTGTTCAATCCCTTGGGCTAATTCTGCTAGTGTGGCCGAGTTGAATAACTGACGCAAAGGAAGTTCAACTTTCAAGCGATCGCGTATCTGTGCTACTAATTTAGTGGCTAGTAGGGAATGGCCTCCCAGTTCAAAGAAGTTATCATTTATACCCACTTTCTCGACTTTTAGCACTTCTGACCAAACAGTTACTAATATATCCTCAATTGGGTTACGCGGAGCAACATATTTGTCTGATGTTTCAATACTAGATTCTGGTGGGGGTAAAGCTCGACGATCTATCTTACCATTAGCAGTAAGGGGTAAGGTATCTAAGATAACGAAAGCATTAGGTATCATATAACCGGGTAATTTAGCTTTCAGAAATTGCCGTATTTCGTTAATGGTAATCGTTTTTTCCGATTGTGGCACAATGTAGGCCACAAGACGCTTATCTCCTGTTGTATCATCCCTCACTATTACTACTGTTTCCCAAATCTGGGGATGAGATGCTAATAATGCTTCGATTTCCCCCAACTCAATCCGAAAACCGCGAATCTTAACTTGATTATCGATGCGTCCTAAATATTCTAACTCTCCCTTGGGTAAATAACGGGCTAAATCTCCTGTTTTATACAATTTTGACGGCTCATTGCCCCCCTTATTAAGGGGGGTTGGGGGGATCACTTCATCCTTCTCAAAAGGACTAGAAATAAACCTTTCTGTTGTCAATTCAGGACGATTGAGATAACCTTTTGTTACTCCTGCACCCCCCACATACATCTCCCCAGGTACACCAACCGGTACAAGTTGTAAATGTTGGTCTAGTAAATATACCTTTAAGTCGGGAATGGGACGACCAATCACACTAGCTGTACTATCCAAGTCGGTCATACTTAATGGTCGATAGGTGACATGAACGGTAGTTTCTGTAATTCCGTACATATTAACTAATTGGGGGCATTGGTCGCCATGGCGCTGAAACCAAGGTTGTAAGCTGTTAATTTCTAAAGCTTCTCCTCCAAAAATAACTAAACGTAAGCTTAAATCGTTATCTGTTGTCGATGAACGATCCCCCCTAACCCCCCTTGATAAGGGGGGAAAACTTTCTTTTAAGGATTCTTCAACTTGAATTAACTGACGAAAAGCGGTAGGAGTTTGATTGAGAATTGTAACTTTTTCTTGACATAATAGCTGATAAAATGCTTCGGGAGAACGGGTCACTAAGTAGGGGACAACTACCAAGCGTCCACCATATAACAAAGCTCCCCACATTTCCCACACCGAAAAGTCAAAAGCATAGGAATGAAATAGACTCCAGACATCTTGACTATTGAAATTATACCAAGCATCTGTAGCGGCAAATAATCGCACGACATTGGAGTGATTGACTAACACCCCTTTCGGTTTACCTGTGGAACCGGAAGTGTAGATAACATAAGCTAAGTTATCTGGAGTGACCCTGTTTTCTGGATTTGACTGGCTGTTTTCAGCCATTTTTTCCCAGTCGGTATCTAAGCAAATAATCGAAGCTTGATGTTGAGGTAGATTTTCTCCTAACTTTTGTTGCGTTAACAGCACTGATAATTGAGCATCTTCTAACATGAAGCTTAACCGTTCAATCGGATATTCAGGGTCAAGAGGAACATAAGCACCACCATAATGTGCTAACTGATTAGCTCGACAATTTAATTCATTGTAGGTTAATTGTTGATCTGAATATACAACTGCTACCGCATCGGGTGTGCGTTTTACCTGTTCTTCAAATAACTGATGAAGACAGTAATGATCAGGATAAGACGTTTGAGTTTGATTCCATTCTACTAATAATTGCTGTTTTTCTGGTTCAGTTAGTAAAGGTAATTCCCCGACGGTTTGCTGAGGATTGGCTACAATTCCTTTTAATAAAGTTTGGAAATGATCCACCATGCGGGTGATTCTTTCAGGGGTAAATAGGTCGCTATCATATTCCCAAAAACCTTCTAAATAAGCTCCTTTTTCGGTTTCGATTTCTTCTAAAACTAAGCTGAGATCAAATTTAATTCTCTGGTTTTCGACGGCTAAATATTGAGCCTTTAAATTAGGTAATTCTAACGCATTGAGGGGGGCATTTTGCAGCGCAAACATGACCTGAAATAAGGGATTATAACTTAAACTTCGTTCGATTTCTAACCCATCAACCACTTGCTCAAAGGGGACATCTTGATTAGCATA
>SFBI01000202.1 GCA_007095845.1 Microcystis aeruginosa Ma_MB_S_20031200_S102 | reverse complement strand
TTGTCTAGCCAATTGTTTTTTTTATTGTTCGCCTCTTCTAGAAAATAGTTGCTTCGTACTATATTTTCCCTGCCAAAATCGGGGTTAATGCTCTATTTATTTCAAAATGAGAATTGCTGCTTCCCTGAAACCTATAATGGACAAGGTTTTCGCTTCACCTTTTCAGCCTAGCATCTACATTATCTATTTTCCCCAATCGGGAGCAGATGGATGGATTCCTGGTAATTTACTTTCTATTGACCCCATTAATGCTAAAGTTAGCGGCACTTCAGGAACCAAAAACCTTCGTTCTGGTGCTGGAACTTTTTATGGGGTGGTAGGAACTGTGCGTACAGGCGATCGTGTGCAAATTTTGGGTAGTAGCTATGATAAAAATGGTTATCAGTGGTACAAAGTCTATCATCCTCAGTCCGGTAAGACAGGCTGGATTGCTGCTGATCAATTAATTAGTTCTGACTAGCTCTAGTGCGATTTTTCATCTACTACAACTAATATGAAATCTTTTATTTCATATTTTCGATATTTTATTATTCCTATAATTGTTGTAATGGGTGTATCGATTTATTTAGGGTTTAAACAGCCGACTGAACCGCCAACCACTGCGATAGTTTCTACCTCGCCTTCAGTTTCTTCTACTTCTCTAATTTCTCCTGCTCCTATCCCTAAAAATACTCTAACGCCTCCCTTACTCGGCTACTAACATTATTGTCCGTTGTCTTTTAACTCAGCGTCGGGTTTTGAAGGGTTGTCATCCGTTGTGATAATTGTACCAGAAGGCAATTGATAGCCTGTTAAATTCCCTTGTTTCCACCACCTCCAAGCCGTTCGATAACTTATTGCTGCTTTTTTTGCATAGTCTGATCGTCTCATGTCTATATATTACTATGCCTGACTATATCTGACTATATTTATATTGAAACTTTACAATACCTAGACTCTCTCGTTGACAAAAGGTCATTAGATAAAATTCTAGCGTTAAAACCAAAAATGTTGGGTTCTTCGTTACTTGGTATGATTCTATAGGGAGGCATAAATCGACTAAATCCTGATCTGGCAAGAGATTTAATTGATTAGTTCGCTCCAGATCGCAAACAATTGACAAAAATCGCAGTAATGTCTGTTTCTATAAAGGTTTCATCCCTTATAAACCTGTCCGTTGCATAAGACAAACCGAAGAGATCAAGAAATTAACTAATTAATTTAACCTTCACCCCCCACCCAATCCAACCAAGTTTAAAAGGTGAATGTTTTTATTTTCCCATTACACAGGGATAGAGCTTCTCGTTTTTCGGGATGAGTCCTGAGATAATCTTCTAACCAAAGACAACCTCGATCGAGCAATTTTTGTAAATAGTTATATTCTGTTTTTAAAGGCCATCGATGCTTTTGACCATCCCTAGCAATAATCACAATTTCTTGACTATCAGGACTAAAAGCGATCCCATAGACGATATCTTCTTCTATTTTAAACTCGGAGCGCAAATTTCCGTCCTTGTCCCAGCGTCTAGCTGTACCATCCCTTGAAATAGCGGCGATTTTTTCACCATCGGGACTAAAACTAACTCCATAAACGGGAAAAGAATCGGTTTTAATCTCCTTTAAAAGATTGCCCTGTAAATCCCAAATTTTAATCTTTCCCCGAGTAGCAGTAGCAATTTTTTGATGATCAGGAGAAAACACCAAATCATAGATAATACTATCATCAACTGTCCAAGACTTAATCAATTGAGGCCGATGATTGCTTAAATGCCAGTATTGAACTTTTCCCTCGCTTGTCCCCGTGATTATTGCTGTTCCCTCTCCATTAAAAGCAAGACTATAAATCGGTACTTGACTAGCGGTAAATTCTTGGAGCATTGTTCCTTTTTTGCTCCAGATTTGGACTTTTCCATTTCTTCCTGTAATCGCTATCTGATTACTATCGGGATGAAAAGCTATACTATAGATTGAACGCATTTTTGTGGTAAATTCTCTAATTTTTTTTCCCTGGGAATCGAGTAAAGTAATCTGACCATCTTTGTTAGCAACAGCGATAATGTTGCCCTGGGAATTAATGCTAACACTGGTATTATCGGCCCTAGTTTGATTTAAATTGTTCAGCTGCCAAATTTTAGCCGTTTCATCACTCGATCCAGTTACCACCTCTTTTCCATCTTGACTAAATACAGCAGTAAAAACCGATTCTTGATGTCCTCTAAGAGTAGTTATTTCTTCCCCTTGCAGTCCCCAAATTTTAGCACTACCGTCACTAGATGCAGTAATTATAAACTGGCCATCAGGACTAAAATTAACACTGTTGACAAAATCTTGATGTCCCCGGAAAGTCGCTCTTAAATTTCCCTGTAAATCCCAGATTTTAGCAGTTTTATCGGCCGCTGCCCCGGCAATTTTTTGACCGTCAGGACTAAAATTAACACTATAAAAAGCTCCAATATTATCTTGACCTAAACTCAAGATAATTTTACCTGATAAATCCCAGATTTTAATCGTACCATCCCGGGAAGCGGTGGCAATTTTTTGACCATCGGGACTAAAACTAGCTGCATCTATCGATCTTTTATGTCCCTTAAACACCTGTAAAGTTTCACCTGATAAATTCCACAATCTAGCGGTTTTATCTCTGGAAGTAGTCACAATTTTTTGACCATCGGGACTAAAACTAACACTATAAACTGATTCTTGATGGTCAGGATAGGTGACTAAATTTTGTCCTTGTAAGTTCCAAATTTTGGCGGTTTTATCTTCGGAAGCGGTGGCAATTTTTTGACCATCGGGACTAAAACTAACACTATAAACTGCTCCCTGATGACCTGTCAAAGTTTGAATATTCTCACCTTTTTGATTCCAAATTTTTACTGTCCCATCTTGGGAAGCAGTGGCTATTTTTTGACCATCAGGACTAATACTAACACTATAAATAGTTCCCCGGTGTCCTTGCAGTTGGTTTTTTTCTTGAATACGATCTAAAATTTGTTGTAGGGTAATAATTGGACTGGTAGCGGGATATTTACTCAAGGTTTGCCCATCAGTAACGATATTTTTTAAACTATTGACTGCGTGCATGGCCGCAATTAAAGATTCTAATTGTTCAAATTGAAATTGTTGCCAATCACTATCACCTTTGCGCTGTAATTGAATACCTAGTTGAGCGGTTTCTACTTGCTGCCACGCTTGTTTTACCTGAATAAAAGCTAAGAGAGAACCCAAAAGAGAAACAATTAAAATTACCGAGCCAATTTGAATTCTTTTCGTAGCTTTTTGGTGAGCAATTGCTAAAATTTTATTAGCTTGTCTCTGAGTTTCTAGGCTAATTTCTGCCTCTCTTTTGTTGAGATTTTGACTAGCAGTTAAAAACTGATAATCAAGATTACTTAAGCTTTTTCCCTGAGACCAATCGAGGGCATTATTTAAAGCTTTTCCGCGTAAAAGCCGCGATTCATCGGTATAATTAGACTGTTGCCAAGCGGAGATCGCTTCTGAGTAGGGACGCAATTGCTCTAATTGTTTTTCCACCCAATTAAGATTAAATATTTCTCGATAAATAGGATTATAAACTACTAACTGATTATCTTTTTTTACCACTAATCCCGATAACCTTAATTCCCCTTGTTCTGGACTATCATCGCACAGGATTGATCCCTTTTCTAAAATTTGTTGATAGATACCTAACAAACGACCTGCTTTATCTTGATTTCTTAACAAGCGATCGGCAATAGTTCGCAGATGAACTGGTTCATCTTGAGATTCCCAATTATTAATAATTCTCTCTTTGATCAGCGTCTCAATATCTAAATCACTTTCCCGCAATAGCTGACAGATTTTTTGGGTTAAAAATGGCTGTCCTCCCGTCCAAAAAATAATTTTTTCTAACCAATCAGGTTGATAATTACTTTGACTGGATAATCCCGCGGCTAAAGGAGAAATTTCTGCCAGATTAAATCCTGTTAATTCGATCGCCTGGCCGATATTAAAAGATGTTTGGGTCTTTTCGCGAATTAAATCTGCTGGGGTAGCCACACCGAATAAAGCGAAAGTGATTCTTTCATACTGGGTATTTTCCGCTCTTTGGTTATAACAATAACGAATCAGGGAAAAAAAGTCATCTAGAGAAAACTGTAAACTGAGAATTTTATCGATCTCGTCGATAAAAATATATATTTTCTCTCCCCGACAATAAACTAATAAAACTTCCTCAATAAATTGTCCCAAACGCTGCACGGGGGGTAAATCCTCTCGCTCGCGCAACCAGGATTTAAGATTAATTTTTCCCGTCAGATTAAATCCTAAAAACAAACGGGTGATCACGCCGTTATACCATTGGGATAAATTATCATTACTACCAATACTGGTTATATCTACGGACGCGCAATCCATGCCCAATTGCTGTAAAATATGAGTTACTCGTACTCTTAAACTGGATTTGCCCATCTGACGACAGTTAAAAACGTAGCAAAATTGACCATTTTTCAACGCCGTTAACAGTTCTCGATCGGCATTTCTCTCGATATAGGTAGGATGGTTATAGGCAAGACTACCCCCGACACGATATTGATAATTCATTATCCTTAAACAAAATTATTTCAATGTCACCAACGGAAATAAAATAGACAATTGTGATTTAGATATCTATAATGCAAGGATAATCGCTATTGACAACCTATCCCCAAGGCAATTATGAAGAAAACTTTTTTCACCTCCATCGCCGTTAGTGCCACCCTCGTCAGTGGTATTGTTTTAGGTACTCTTGATGCCGGCAGTGCCTCCGCTTGTGCTTTCGCTCAAGGTAAAAGCATTTTTGGCAGCAATACCACCTTCCATCTGGATCCTAACAAACTTATTTTAGGGGTTGCCGCCGCCACAGGAGCAATCACCGTAGCCGGTGTTTTAACCTACCGTCGTTTTCACCCTGGGCAGCCTCCTGAAGATGCCACCGCTAACCTGCCGTCGGTATTTTCTATTCCCATTCCCCCCGCAGCTTTAAATCAGGCAGTGGAGGTGGAAGAAGCGGCAGAAACCAGCAAAATCTCCTGAAAATCCCCTAGATTTCCTCAAAAAAGGTGTTGGCATCCCCGCAGATTTCCACCTAGGCAACACCTTTTTCTGGCTAATTGTGTCCCAGTTATCAGAATTTTCAGCGATTTTTAAGTTATGTTAAAAAGTGCAACCCTACCACCAGAGGTAAAGATGGGCAACTCTACCACGTTTTCTGAAACCCCACTTCACAAAGATCATCAAACTTGGGAGCATTTAAAACAAGCCATCGCCGCCAGTTCCGGTTTTCGGCGTTGGCAGCAAGAACAACTAGAATCAGGTAAAAATAGAGACGATGCCGATGCTCGCATTTGTTCCTATCTACGGGAAACTTTAGAAACTTTAGCCTACTAGATTGATGCTCCCCAGCTATGACGGCATGGGGACTTTTTCTGTCCGTTTAAGCTAATTTGCAGACCTTATTTTCTGCGCGCCTCGTAACCCAATAACCAGACAAAAGCGACAATTAAAGGCAGGAAATAATAAATAGCTCGATAGGCGATTAAAGAACCGAAAAGCTCGGCATTAGATACATATTCTGGGCGCAATCTGAGCATGATAAACTCAAAAACACCTATTCCCCCCGGCACGTTGCTTAATACCCCTGCTGTCATGGCAAATACGTAGAGACCGAAAAATCCTAAAAACGAAGTATTATAGTTGTCCGGGAGAAGAAGATATAGAACTCTAGCGGCTAATATCCAATCGATAAAAGTCAACAAAATCAAAGCCAGGGAAAGATTCCAAGAGGGTAAATAGATATTTTCTTTGCCGATTTTTATCGGTTTTTTATAAGTGAGAGTCAAGAAAAAATAGCCAGTAACCAGCAATAAAAAAATTACTCCTAAAGGTTTAGTAGTTAAAAAAGGTAATTTTAAAAGTTGAGGAATCCGTTGGGGATCGAGGAGGAAACTTACACCACCAATGCCTAACATTCCTAACCAAAAGCTTAAATGGGTAAAAGTGATAACTTTGGCAATATCCACCACCCCTACCCCCGCAGGAGTGTAGAAACGATAACGAATCGCTGTTCCAGAAAATAAGGTTAAACCAATGGTATTACCAAGAGCATAACTGATAAAAGCAGTGCGGATAATAGTGCCTGAAGCTAAGGGATGATTGATATAATAAAAACCTAGGCGATCATAACCCGTCATCGACAAATAACCTAAGGCCATGCAAAAAATAGCTTCTAGCTTACGACTTGTGGTAATATGATTTAAACTAGCCAAGAGTTGGGCAAAAGTGTAGTGTTTAAATTCTTGACTAATTGCCCAAACCGCTAGAATAAATAAACTCAAAGAGAGGATAACAGGAGCAAAACGCAGGACTTTTTTATACATCTTATTTTTTACTAATTACTTTTGGTTCTTCTGGCTTCTGTTAGGGCAGCGATTTCGGTAATATCTCCCTGGGGTTGGTCACCAAAATTAGCCTGATAAATTCCCCGATCATCTTTATCTATATCACAGGAAAAGACACAATTAGATTCTAAGTTTTTTGGGCGACAAACTTGTTCAATCGCCACTCGAAACCCTCCCAAACTACAACAAAGGTCAATAAAACGAATTTTTTTATTATCTTTCAGGAGATTCATCGATAGTTGAGATTATAGCGATAGGGATATTCTCTTTGATTTTAACTTATTCAACTTTCACCAAAGAGCGGACGGTAAATATTTCATTGGCCTGTAGGGTTTTAATCGCTGAAATTGGCACAGTAACTACTGAAATTGACTCACCGATAGCGTTAAAAACCTCTAAAATTGCTATATCCCCTCAATATGTCGGGGTCAGGAGTTATTCTGGTATTCATGAACAGGCAAAGTGATTGAGAGAAGACTGCTCACGAATAATAGTTGCCAAAGTAATGCTTGAGCAAGAATAGCAGCAGCCTCAAAAGAGTCATGTAAACCTTGTCTAGGCAGATCATCTTGAATAGATAGCGGTACAATGCCAGACTTCCTGAGCAACTCAGCTACAAGAAAGTTAAGCAATAATACTAAATCCGTTGAGTATAGGTAACATATCAGGATAGGCACTCATGCAAGAGGCTTCGGCCGTGAGCTCAGTCGAACGCTCGGTTGAACCCTGATCTCACCGTCGAAGCCTGCCCCCAGGAAAAACTTTTTCAGCAACCCCTAAATAGTCTATATTTTTAATTTGTATTTCCTCTGAAGCAGATATTTCTTGTGTTTTTTCGATAATTAGTATTTTTCCCATTGCCTCACGTTTTGGTGGAGTAATTTTTGAGTATTTGTATTTAGTTAGTCTTTTCCTTTGTTTGTAACTTTTTATGTTATAAACTGAAGTGCAGAATGTGGGTTAAAAGAGAGTTTCCTCTTAAAAATTCCAACTTAAGCTAAGACGCATTTAAACCGCTTATTTTTAAATTAGCCGAACCTCCCCCAATTCCTTTACTGTTGCCTTTTGCCTCGTCTCAACAAGCAATTTAAATTACGAACAGCTTAGTAGATTTACAAAAATGAGATGCACTCACTTATTACCTCTTGTTCTGAGTCACTTACTTTTTCCCTTTGACTTCCTGCCAAGTGTTACCGACTCCCTGTAAAACCCCGCGAATTACTAACCCGATACCGCGACCGATAACTTGGATGAGAATATAGACTACTCCCTTACCCACCACCCGAAAAAAAGCGCGTAAACGAGGAGATAAGGAGTCTCTTAATTCTAAGGCGATCGAAACTAACCAAGCTATACCTGTTAAACTATCTAATTCCTCCTGTCGGGGGGAATAAATGGCTAGAGATTGGATTTCTCCATCGACATAGTGAAATAATTGATATTGACTTTCAAAGATATATTTAGGTTCTTGCCAATATTGTTGTAGTCGGTATTTCCAGGATAATTCATTGCGAACTTTTGCTAATTCTCTAGAAACGAGAAACTCTGTGCGGTAAAGTTTTTGTTTAACTTTTTCGTATTCCGAGAAGTTATTCAGAATAATTACCGTCACCGCATTGGCAATATTATGAATGAGATTTTGCAGAAGAATTTCGGCTCTGGCAATAGTTTCAGGAGCATTAGCTCGGTATTCTACTCCATCAATAGTTAAACTATCTTCATACAATAAATAGGAAAATAAATCAAGAATAAAAGGAATTTTATTGAGGATTTCTGTTTGAATTGCCTCTCTTTCTTCTTGGATAATTTCGTTAAGTTTAATTTCATTAATTTTGGCAGAGGGTAGGGCATTAATTTCTAAAAATTTCTGAGTAGCTTTTTGCCAGATATCAGAGACAATCAGGTTTAAGCGACTGGTTAATTCCCCTTTACTGACTTGTAAATATCTCATTTCATCAACATTTTTGCGAATTTCGTCGAGAACTACGTATAATAATTCCCGTTTACGACTGTCTTGTAAAATATCAATTTCAAAAGTAACATTTGTCTTATTAATTAAAGGCGATCGAATGACCGCTAAAGTGGACTCAAAAACCGCTGAAACACAGAGGGGACGCTCGCGGCTTAAAATTGGTAATTCTCGATCGATATTGTTAATTATTACCGGGGGTGTGACTGAAGCTGAATTGTAATAGCTACCTTCCAGGGGAATTAGTTTTCTGACTAACCATAGGGCTGCTAAAAGTTCTCGTTTTCTACCCTGCCAATAAAAGCGATCAAAGCCGGATAAAGACTGTTGATTAAGATGGAGATCAATCAAATGTAATTCACTTTCGATGCGATTTAATCCCGTTTTGCCAGCACTGATTAACCAATGGCTAGGAGCTAAACTTGCACGGGTAGCAATGGTGAGAGGAGAAGGGACAACATCGTGGGATTCATCCCGGGAAATTTGCCCTAAAATAGTGATAAATTGCTCTAGGTTTGTGCCTTTGGGGATATAACCGGCGATGCCTAATTCCCTGGCGATTAGTTGCTGTCGGGAGTCGAGAGGAAAGGTTAATAGAACAATTTTACTTTCGGGATAGCGAGAGTGGAGAATTTCACAGTGAGACCAATCAAAGAGAGGATCAATAATAATAATTTCGGGGGCCGGATTAAGAGTCAAGGCGAAAATTGTTTCTAAATCCCCTTCGGTGATGATACTAATATTTTCTATCTGCGACAAAGCCTGCACCAGACCCAAGCGGAAAATCGGGTCATTATCGATGATAATTAGGGTGAGAGGGCGATCGATCACAAGAGTTGCAGCCTGTCAACGGATACTATTCACGGGGTCAATTATACAGTGATCTGGCTCATTTGTTTTGTTTATAGCCATAGAAATCGATGCGATAATCGGTAATTTTTACCCCCGTCGATGCCTCAATCTGTTTAATTAATTCCGGGGGAAGTTGGATATGCACATCGATGATTTCTTGACTGTCCAGACAATTGATGTGACTGTGGGAATCGCTGATGTTGCCGTAGAGTCTGCCGTCCCAGCGTTCCACAGATTCGATAATGCCTTGACCCGATAGGGCCTCTAGGTTTTGGTACACTGAGGTATGACCGATGTTTTTTCCTTGCAGATTGAGACGATCATAAATTTCTCGCGCTGATAGGTGTTCCTGCGCTTGCCACAGCAATTCTAAAATATAGCGACGCTGACGACTAACCCGCATTCCTAAAGTTTGACACCTTTCGATCGCATCTTCTAAACACCGGATCGGTTTTTGTTTTACCTCCAAATTGTCCATAGTTGTATCCGTTGACCTCCGCCCTAATACATAGTCATTACCAGTTTAGCTTAGTCTTTTGATCGATGTCCACATTGCGCCAGTTTTTAGCCCCTCTTCAAACTGGGACCTCACATCAGCAGTGCCAGATTTGAGTAGATTTGCAGGGGAATGAGTGGAAAGAACCACAGAGGCACAAAGGACACAAAGATCGATCGCTACTATATAAATTGAACTTATCACACAAAGAATAAGAGAACCAACCATTGACTTATCTATATAAATAGGATTGAATTACTTCTATAAAAAAAGGCTCTTGAAAAATATTTTGATCAACCTTAACCTTAAGGGGTACATTAATTTATTTCCAAGGCCATGGCCACCAAATCGCCAAAATTATTCGAGTCATTGCGGTCATAGACCGCAATGACTGTCACTACTGTTAGCCTCACTCTAGCCGCTGCTTCTGGTGCTAGTGCCGCAACAGTGTTCGGTTTCCAAGACGCTTACGATCCCATTAATTGGACATTTACCAATAGTAATGCCGACGGCTCCGTCAATACCGGCGGCGCTCCTGCTTCCATTAGCCTGACTGGGGGGAACAATGGTTCTGGCTTTTCTGGAACCACAGACTACACCACCACTGCGGCTGCGGCTGGGACGGTGACGTTTGATTGGGACTACTCGACTAATGATGGGCCTTTCTTCGATCGCTTCGGCTATCTGCTCAACGGCAGCTTCACCCAAGTAACTAATAATGGGGGAGGTGTTGTCCAAAACGGGACATCGACGTTTAACGTCCTAGCTGGCGACAGCTTTGGTTTCCGTATTTTCACTACCGACAACATTTTTGGACGGGCTAGTGTGACGATTTCTAACTTTTCTGTCACTGCCTCTGCCCCTGCCTCTGTTCCCGAACCCTCAACTGTGCTGAGTTTGCTGGTGCTAGGAGGCTTAGGCGCTGGACTGAAGTACCTTAATCGCAATTGATATCCCAAAAAACAGGGGACTTGGAGGAGAAGTCAACTCCTAGTTCCCAACTTGATTAGCTGTTGACTGTCTATGAGCGCCAGACTGGGGAGCGGGGAGAGTTACACAATTCTGGCTTTAAGTCAATAACCTTTACAAAACTTAAAAAATTGTCACATAAAAAAATGTCACCACTGGGGGCTTTTTTTGGGCAAGAGAATCGATACAGTATCCTGATTGTCTTGGTTTTGCGTTGATTTAAGGCTTAATGCTAAAACTAAGCCCACAGCATACCATGATCATACCATATTAGGAAATGTAGGCAACCCCGATTTATAGCCAAATTTTGGCAAATTCTGGGAAAATCAAAATCTTGTAACTTACTTGTTACATTTAACTGATTGGTCAAAATATTTAAATATTTTAATTTTTTATCTTAAAATTATAACTTTTACTTATTTTTTAAAAGCTGATTAACTAGGATTGGGAAAAAAGCTTGTAAGCTATAGCAAGAAGCATTTTAACCACCTACCCTTAAATTAGCTGAATCTCTCCTAACCTAGTTGAATCTGCGGGTAAGTCGGCCAAAATAATTCATGCACTTTTTCTGTCAGTCTTCTCAGAAGGAAAACACCCTTTTCCCTTTCGAGAGTGTCGATTGCCCAAACATTTTATCTGCCCAAGTCTTAACATCTACAGACGTAATAGTTTCCACGGCTTGTTTGACTAAATTAGCCGTGAAATTTAGGGTAGCTAAAGGAATAGTTGTAGTCATTTCAGATAAGTCTGATACACTCTAGCTCGACAAAATCCTTATGAACTCTGGGATTGATAAGCTGTTCGTAATTTAAATTGCTTGTTGAGATCAGACTGTCGGCAGTCGGCAGGAGAAAAAATCGAATATGCAATTTAGATTCAAAACAGCGGTTCTTCGTTACTTGGTATGGTTCGATAGGGGGAGATAAATCGGCTAAATCCTTATCTGGTCAGAGACTTAATTGATTAGTTCACTCTAGATCAAAAGCAATTGACAAAAATCGCCAAATGCCTTTCCATATAAAGGTGGAACCCTTATAATCCCCGTCCATTGAATAACAGAAACCGAAGAGCCTTTTGTTCTAAAATATTTCGGGATTGTTGTCGGCATTCTAGTTTACATATCATTTAGGCACACTATAACAGTTATCATGATTTTTTCGGCTTTTATTGACTATTACAGCCTAATTTGTCCTAACAAGCTCAAAAATAAGAGAGTTTTTGTCTAGAATTGCCCGGCCTGAGATGGGAATGATAAAGTTAGATAAGAAAATTAAAGATGGTGTGATTAAAATGAAATTTACTGCTAGTGCCTATTTTTCCCTGCTGCGCCATTGTGCTGTTCCTTTGCTGTCGATCGCTACTTTTACCCCAATTCTCTTAACTTATTTAGCCAAGCAAAAACCAGAAACCCCACAACCGCAGGCAAATCTAGAGACTGCTGCCTTTCCTTCCCCTATTATTGCATCTCCGATCGCACCCTTAACCGCGCCATCGCCAAAACTATTCCCCTCTCCCCAATCCTCCCCCTCCGCACCGAAAAAATTAGCACCATCGGTTCAAACTTCCCCCAGTACTTCCCCCGTTGTCGCAGCCAAACCGGTGACTAGACAACCTTTAGCGGTTCCCGCTAATTATAGGCCACCAGCCGTAGAAATTCGCGTGGCGATCAAAAGAGATGTGGCCAGTGTTTTGATTGGAGTTAACGGACCTGCGGTAATCACCGATCGCCAAGGTCATGGTTTAAAAACGATTGCCACTAACGAGGGTTTACCAGTCATTGTCAGTGCCAATGGCTTAAAAATGGGCGATTTATCGCTGCCAGAGGTGATTTTTGTGCAGCCCACCAGTGCCGATGGTTTAGTTTATGTGGATGATAGTTGGTATCGGGGTAAAGTGCTGCTGGTTGCCCAAGGCGATCGCTTATTGGTAGTCAATCATGTTAATTTAGAGTCCTATCTTTATAGTGTGGTGGGTAGTGAAATGCACTCCACTGCGCCAATGCAGGCTTTAAAGGCACAGGCGATCGCCGCTCGTTCCTATGCTTTAGTACATATAATCCGCCCCGCTAATCCTTGGTTTCATCTGGGCAATAGTCAACGCTGGCAAGTATATAAAGGTATTCGATCGGAGTATCAATCGACTCACCAAGCGGTTAATGCCACTGCTGGGCAGATTCTCAGCTATAAAGGGGGTGTAGTTGAGTCTCTTTATGCTGCCACTGATGAAATTGTCGCTTGGGCTCACGGTGGCCGCGGCATGAGTCAAACTGGGGCTTATAAATTAGCGGAAAAAGGCCTAGATTATCAACAAATTCTCAGTAATTACTATCCCGGAGTTGGTTTAGCTCGTCTAGTTGTACAAAATTAGATTGATCAGCTTTCTCGATAGTTAGCCAGCTTTATGTACTACGATAGCTGAAAACCCTTATCCATCAATAGATACGCCCATTAACTTTTCTGAATGTACCCCTGTTTACTGAAGGATTTATCAATAAACGGGTGGGAGAAGTTTAGGCGAAATTAGATTTATTAACAGCACGGGTTATGGCCTTTTGTCAAGGGGAAAGTCCAATAATTAAATCTCTATTTTTTAAAATACAAATCGACTATTAGAAGTAAATCCGTAGTCAATTACTCATAACTTCGGTGGCCGATTGTAACCTTTAAGGTGTTTGTCCAAAGACCATATATAGACGCGGCGGCTTGAATTTTGATCACAAATTCTTTGCCAATCATGAATGATAGAAAGGTCTCCCAGTCCCCTACCTTGCATCGCTTCATCAGGAAACTCTTTTAACCATCCTTGCAGGTCTTCTTGCTTTAGAAAATTAATAGGGGTGAAGGGAGATTTTCCTTCAAGAGCTTGTGTTACCTGATCTACAAATTTTTCTGCACAAATACGTCGCTGATTGCCATCTCCATTTTGGGCAATATGATTGCCAGTTTCCAGAATGGTCGCCATTGGCAAAAAAAGAGATTCCCCAGCTTTGATTTTCTCTTTTAACTCTTGAAATATTAACTCAGATTGACTCGCCTTTTGGGGGACATTAAGTATCTCTAAAAAGATCGAAGTATCGATCAGACAAATAGCTCCCATCAGGCTACTTCTCCCTGTTTTAATTGCTCTAACCAACTTAGCGCGTTTTGTTGACGTTGTTCTGCTGTGGACTTATCTTTTAAGAATTTATCTAATACTTGTTTAGTCATCAACTGACCAAGAGTTCCCTGCACAATTAATTCGGGGAAACGCTCTAAATCAGCTAATCGGACAATACGACTATCTCCTGCTTGCGGATCTCGGTAACAACAAAGTACATTTCCAATATCACTATCGGGTACTGCATCTAGTAACGCCGGGTTATGGGAGGTGATCAGTACCCTCAGTTTTCTTTCTAAGGCAATCTCCCGAATTTGCTTAACTAAATTATCTGCACGACTGGGATGAACACCATTATCGATCTCTTCAATAATTACAAAAGTTCCAGGATTTACACTTAGTAGAGTTGCAGCAATCGCTAAAACTCTCAGAGTACCATCAGACAACAAAGGAGCATCTATCTGATGTTCTTTGTTCCCAAAAGACTCTATTAGTTTCACCATAACATCCTTGCGGTCTGTAATGATAAAGCAAATATCGGTAATATCCTGCTCTGGTAATGAACGAATGAAGTCAAGCAACTTGTTTTTTTGAGTCTCTCCCTGCTGACAAACTGCGTAAAGAACACTAGAAAGGTTAGAGCCATCTTCTTTAATATCATCATCTTTAGCGTAAGCATAATCCCGCATTACTGCTGGACGAGGATCAAGAAAGACGATATTCCTCAAGGTTTCTCGAATTACTTTAGTAACTGCTGGAATAATTTTTTGTGATTTAGTATGACTTTGCTGGAACCGACTGGGAGTTTCCAATTGATAAAAAATAGCTTGTCGGTTAGAGCAAGGTATGTGGGGCTTTTTACCACCTTTATTAAAATTGTTATACATCACCCTAATTTCATCGGTGTGCGGGTTAGGATCGCCATCAATTTTGTAAAGTGTTAATTCCTGATCTTTACTAGCTTTACTGACACTTTCTCCGATTATAATAAGTTGGTCTGATAATAGCCCAATTTCAATCTCGAAATCAGTCCAACCGTCAGGAGCGTTATCAATGTGTGTTCCCAAGGTAAAATACTGTTTTTCTGCACTGAAAAGATCGATCACTTGTCCACGGGCAATTGCATTACCGCTTTGAATGTTGCGTTCAATGTCATCTAACCTGCTGCCTTTCGCTAACCACGAAAGTAAGCGAATTGCTTCTAGTGCATTACTTTTCCCTGACGCATTAGCACCGATTAAAAAGGTGATGGGTGCTAGAGATAAGGTTGCCTCCTGATAGCTTTTGAAATTCCGAAGAGTCAGCGATGTTAACATACTTTTCACCCATTAAATCTTGACTGGTGCAGTTTGAGCATTTGTACTAAAAGTTCCAATACGCAGTTTAAATTCAGCGCAGCTTATAGACTCTAACAAGTACCGAAAACTAGCACCCATAACCTTGAAAACTCAAACTGTAGGGCAGGGCATATCCGAACAGTATAATCTAAGCTTGGGGAGATAAGGTCGCTGTTTATTGGCATTAGGGCGAAACCCTTGCCCTTACTGCATGGGGCTTCTCAGAAAAAATTGAAAAGACGCTACTGGGTACATTTTTCCCTTGAAAATGGCTGTACCGTTGACTGTATCTAGAGTAGAGCGATTCTGTGGAGTTGGCTGTATAGTGATCGCTAACCTTATGATCACAGATGATGTCATTAATCTTTAGAGTAAGCGATTCCCTCTGTAGCCATGTTTTTGCTGGTTTTCTGCCCCGAAACAAGCTATAATGGTCTAAGGGTCGAATTTGAAAAATTTTGCCTCAAACCCTATCTGCGTAAAGACTTCAGGATTTTGTGTTCAGTAGCTCATTGGTATTATATGGCTTTAACTAAGGCTCTGTAAGACTTTTACTCATGGCTAGTATTTTTGTACGGGTAAAGTCCAGAGCTAAATGGTTGCCTTTTTTAACTTTTTTATTGATCTCATTAAGCATTTCTACTTATTGCAAAGGTGAGACTAAATCCAGTTATTAAAAACTGATTATTTATTCCCCCTTTTGCCTCTTGCCTCTTGCCTTTTGCCTATCCTGATATGTTACCTATACTCAACGGATTTAGTATGAGATGCTCCCTTATGAAATATGAAACTAGAGGCAAAGTCAAAATTAATAATCGTCTTAATTCCAATGAAATTAAAAGATATTGTCAACAAAGTCAAAATAGATTCTAGAAAATTAACTCAATATGCTCTCAATTTAGACAATCCAAAAGGATTAAATAAAGCCATCATGTTTCAACGCCACTTAGGATATACTCAAGATAATTATGAGCCACTTCTACAACAAATCGCTAACAAAGCCCTTGAAGCAAAAGCTGTGTATCAAAGTACAGATCGACATGGCAAACGCTATCAAGTTGACCTAGAAATTACAGGAATTGAACCAGGGCAACAAGAAATAGTGAGGACTGGATGGATTGTTGAGCCTGATAGTGATACAGCTAAATTAGTAACTTTATATGTGAGAAAAAGACCATGATTAAACCAGAATTATTTGACCTCGTGGAATTATTAGTTGACTTGCCTGAACATAACTTAATAATGGGAGAACAAGGGACAATTGTTGAAGACTACAATGATGGTTGTTACGAAATTGAATTTAGTAATGATCTAGGGGAAACTATAGCCCTTTGTTCTCTCCCAATGCAGCAATTTATTGTAATCTGGAAAGCTCAGAACAAAACTTGGTTATCTTTAACAGAAAAGCTAACAGCTTTAATCGATAAGTTACCCAAAGAAAAGCAACAAAAAGTTTTAGATTTCACCCGCTCTTTGTATCAATGAAATCGGAAAAATAGGCTATTCCAGAATTGTTATGCAAATAATTAACTTAAAATAAAAGCTGAAATTCATATAGGGAAAGACTTAAGGCACAAACAGGTTAATACCAAAAGATAGACAATAGAGTTAAGATTTGATATAATCGCCAAAAACAAGATTATTTTACCTATGATAGTTGACAAATTTTTGAATCTAAAAGGAACCTCTATTCAAGGCTATCGACACCTAGAAAATATCGCTATAGTTTGACGAATCGAATCAAAAAATAAAAAAGCAACGGCTCAAAGGCGTTAGATTTATTTGGGGTTTCCTTAATTTGTACCCAGTAACGGCACATCAGATACAGCACGGGTTATGGTCTTTTGTCAAGGGGGGAAGTCCAGCTATAGCAATCCTAAATAAATAGATCACTTATGATAATACCCGCTTTTTATTGACTTTATTAGCTATGAAGTCTTAGATATAGCGTTTTTAAATATTGCTTCTAGCTTGAACTTCAAGTTGTGCCATGATATTCTGAACTTCCACATAAACATCTGCTGTTTGTGTCGTATCTTCAAGGCGTACAACTACCGCATAAGATACAGGATCAGGATTTTCACGATTCCATTTTTCGTAAGCAGCAATAGCTAATGTGTAGCAGTTTTGACTATACTCAGGTTTGTGTTGCTTCCACTCGCATATTCCATGTTGAACTGTTCCTCTAGAACGTAGAGTAATACCGGGTTCAAATTTTAATTCTTTGGGATTTTCTCCAGTCTCCTCATCATTCTCCTCTTCTTCTACAGACATATACTTAATAACTTCTTCTTGGTCCACATTGCCTCTAAACATTCGCCATTTAAGGGTTGTTCCTAAGTAGGTTTCTAATCCCCATCGCTGAACTTCAGGAGCATAAACCACCGTAACGGTTAATCGTTTTACTCCTGTTTGTGATGTTTCTGCTAAACACTCAGGAACAGGAATATCACAAAACTTTATTATATTGGGTTCAAATGCTTCCTTAATTTTTAAGGGTTTAATTTCATCCTCAAATATTAAAATTGCCGTGTATTTATCACATTCCGTTGCTCTGATATCATCTGGTATTCCGTAACCAACCACATTTAACCAATGCTTAGGTTCTACCTCATCCATTGCTTGCTTAAAATTATCAAAATTTCCATAATAGGGAGGGTAAGTAGCAGAATTAATAGTTAATGCCTTCAATAGAGAGGCAGAAATATCATAAAATCCTAGAGACTGCATATCGTAGAGAATACGAGCCATTTTATGAGCAACACGAGGAGCAGCAAAACTTGTTCCAGACTTATGAGCAATTGCAGGTGTCAGTTGATGACTCGCCATCATTACATTTGCCCCCGGATTTTCTCTTACTGAGCCATTTTGCTCTAATAAATAATTACCACCGTATTCTACCAACTCAGGCTTAATTTCACGGTTAATTCCCGAACCACATCGAGTAAAAGGAGAAGGTTGATGTTGTTCTGCTATTGCCATTGCTGTCGTTACTTGTCCTACTGCTTGAGTAGTAGGACTCATAGAACCTACTGTAATAGCAAGTGCCGCTTGTCCGGGGTCATAAATTGAGGCTTCATCGTCTATAAAATATTCTGGATAAGCTAATCCATCCCCATAATAGTATTTGACATTAGAAGTTGATATATTGCCTGTAACTGTAATAAAAACTACATCATATTTTCTCGAAAGTCTATCAATCGTCCTAGCTATCCAAGAACGACGAGGAATCGTTCGCTTTGCTTCTTCATGCCATTTTCTATTGGTAAATTGAATAGATAAATTAAAAATTTTAATTCCAATTAAAGTAAAAGTTTCAACAACTTCTTCCAAGATTTTGGAAAATAATCGCTCATCTTCAATTTCATGATCTTGATTTAAAACTCTAGCACTAGCAATCCAAATCTTTCCTCTATTTTCTGCATTTTGGTATAAATTTAAAGCATAATAAGAAGCTAAAGAAGCCACACCAGAACCATGTCCACACTCATCGTTAGGATTATCTTTATCTGATTCAGTCCTAAGAAAAGAAAGGATTAAATCTTCTCTCACCACAGGTTTTAGAAAAGGATTTTCAATCGTAACGCCTGAATCTACAATACAGACCATTGGTGCATCTGAGGGAGGAATGATAAATTCACCTAATTTTTCAACACTAAAGTTTCTTAGTGTTTGATGAAATGTTTCAAAGGCTGGACGAGCATCAAAATAGACTATTTTAGTTTGCCACTTCCTATCTTCTACTAATTCTTGAAAAACTTCTCCGGTACATCGAATTACAGCACGACAAGTTCCTTTGATTTCTTCATGCTCAAATAAATTTCCTTTAGTCCCACTCTCAAATAGTTTGCTTATTTCTTCTCGTATTTTTAATAACTCCTGTCTCTGCTGCTTTTTCCCCCTTTCTAAAGACATCATTTCAATCTCAAAAATAATCGAATCCTTCTGAATTAAGTAGTCGTGCAAAATTAATTTCCTAGTAAAGATAGGCAAAAGGCAAGAGGCAAAAGGCAAGAGGGGGTTAGATATGTGTAATTAATTTTGCTTAGGTACTTAATTCATCATATTGCTCAAAAAATACTTGACAAAGACGATCTTTAGGTGAAGCTTCTTCTATCGTATTAAGATAGGCAAAATCTTTATTGGGAGGTTGCCCTTTTTTAAAGTCTCCTTCTCCAAATGCCTCAATTTTTTCTTCAAGTTTGTCTAATTTTTCAGTTCGAGGAACAGCAAGCGTAAAATGTTGAGAGGATTCAGAAATGGGTTTTAAACCTGTACCACTTAAATTAACTTTTTGTTCATGTTCCAGTTTAATTAATACGGACTTTCTTTCCTCTTCAGACATTTCTTGTAGTTGACGAGAGATCCTTCTAACTTGCTGTCTTAAATTATCAGCTTTCTCTTTTCGCTGTTGGATTTTCTCTGGTGAAAGTGGCAGCAAACGAGGTGGTTCCTTACCACGTTTAGCCGTTTGAGGTTGAGTAAGAGATAAGAGAGGAAAATCTGGATTCATTACACAATTGTCCTAGTTTTTGTTCTTGCTTCAGATGAGGCTTTTTTAAAAGCTTTAAGTTGCTCGGAAATATCTTGACTTTGAAGTTGTTCTCGACCTTCAAGAATCATCGTTTTAATAGCTTCTATCGTGATACGTTGAATATCTGCATACGATAGTGAACTCATATTCTTAGCAATATATTCCAGTGAGCCATCAAAATAAACTCCATTTAAAAGACGTTGAAGATAAAACTCTCGTTCGGTTTTAGTGGGTAAGGAAAATTCAATCAAATCATCAAATCGTCTCCACAAAGCAGGATCTAGTAAGTATTGATGATTACTCGCTGCAATGACAATACTTTTGGATGAATCAAAAGAATCCATAGCTTGCAGTAAACTATTGACAACTCGTTTGAGTTCCCCTACATCATTAGGGTCATCTCGATTCTTGCCCACTGCGTCAACTTCATCTAAAAGCAGTACCATTGGAGTTGTGTTAGCTAAATTAAAAACACGCTGGAGATGAGAAGCAGTATCTCCTAAAAAACTAGAAATAACAGCACTTAATCTTAATAAACCTACTGGAAGCCCAAGTTCATACGCCAAATATTTTGCGGTAAAAGTTTTACCACACCCAGGAGGCCCCCAGAAAAGAAGTTTAGTCTTTGGTAAGTATCCATACTTAGCTAATTTTTGTCGTTGACGATGCTCATCTAAGACTCTCTCTATTTTAGCTTTAGTTTCTTGATTAAAGACAATTTGAGTTGAATCTATAGAGCTTTCTTCAAGTATAACTAAATCCTCGCCACTGCGACGATCTTTAGGGAGTAATCTTAATCCATTCTGTGGAATCTGTTTCAACGGTTGCTTTCCTAAAACTTGCTGTAGCTCTTGAGCAAGAGCATGATGATTAGCGGCTAATTCATCGGCAATAAGAGACTCCGCCGCTCTGTAAAAAGCAACATCGTCACGCTCTTTGAAGGCTTGAAATAGCCTTTTAAGTTGTTTTTCAGCTATCATCATCTCATGTCATGGCTCAAGTTTACACTCAGAGACTCGCCCAATGTGTCTCCGATTATCTAAAGGTTCTCTCCACAAGTTATATTAAAGTCGCCTGTTTAAAATTTATTCAATCTTAATAATATTATTGTACTAACTCTAGACCTTCTAAAGCAGCTGAGATAAATTGTAAATTAATATTATGCCGTGAGACTGTGATACACCTCAAACTTAAACAAGTCTCATTTTTTTTTATTTGTTAATCTTTTCTTTTGCCTAGACAGGTTTAACTATATCTTTTTGTCGAAAATGCCACTAATTACTTTTTGGGATAAATTTACCCTTTACATAGTAACTTTTATATTCTGACTTTTTCAGCCAACAATATGTAACCCAATTAATTGAAGACGGGTTGACTGACCGAGAAAATGACAGTGAACCGCATCCCTAAGCATCGACGCTGGGTTTCTAGCTCCTCCGCTTATCTAAAAAACGATTTCTCTCATAGTATTTTTAGCTCGGATTCACTCTTGTTAAAAATTGTACCAGACAAATAGAAAAAAAGGGAGGTCTAAAAACCCCCCTCAATAGTTAATAATTAGATGACAGCCAAATTAGTAGCGGCCAGCATTGGGTTTATGAACAATAAAGCTCATGGTTTGACATTGTTTGATGTTGTCAAAAGCGATAACGCGGATGTAGCAATCAGAATATTCAGTGCGGCACTCGCGAACTTCATTAAGAACTTCTTGGGGACCAGAAACAGAGAATAAAGGCAGTTTCCACATCGTCCAATGATAATCTGCGGGTTTGGGATCTTTTTCAAATTCCACAGCAGGAATATAACCCTGATCGATCATGTATTGAATTTGTTTAGCAATTTGTTGATCGGTGAGGGGGGGCAAGTAGGAGAGAGTTTCGTAACGCTTCTCTTTAGGTAAAGTTTTCATGGGTTTCTTGATTCCTTATGGGTTGGGTAGATCATCAACATCGAAATTTAATTCCGATGTCTCTGGTTGACTTATAGCAGTACGGGTGAGACGTTCCAAAAGTTGCCGACGATGTTCGGTATTGTCATTAATAATTCCCGTTTTTACCATCTCTGGCAAGAACTCTAAAACCTGTTCGGCTAAATGTTCTCTTACCGTCATGATCCGCAAAACTAACTCTTTATTCTCAGTCATTAACCCCGCAATATAGGCCTCGCCATCCTGAATGGAATGGCTAGAAGTATAGTGACTCAGCCAAATAGCTAAAGTCGGATTAGTTTCTGACAATTGATCGATAATCGTGCGAACCGCTTGGTAAGTTAGGTAACTTTGTAAGACTTTCGCGGTATCTTGAACAACTTTTTTCGGATACATTTTATACAGTTTTCAGTTATTGGCTAGACAGTTATCAGTGTTGAAATTCTAGCGACTGCTTGCCGATTTTGGGCAAGTCCCCGGCATTATTTTGCACCGATAACTGCTAACAACCTTCTGAAGGGCTGTATTAGAGGGTATCCATAGCCTCGAACTCGAATTTGATTTCTTTCCAGAGTTCGCAAGCGGCAGCCAGTTCAGGACTCCAACGGCAAGCTTCCCGGATAACGTCGTTACCTTCGCGGGCCAAGGAGCGACCTTCGTTACGAGCTTGGATACAAGCTTCCAGAGCCACACGGTTAGCGGTGGCACCCGGTGCGTTACCCCAGGGGTGTCCGAGGGTTCCACCACCGAACTGTAAGCAGGAATCGTCGCCGAAGATTTCCACCAGCGCGGGCATATGCCAAACGTGGATACCACCAGAAGCAACCGGCATTACCCCGGGTAAGGAAGCGTAGTCTTGGGTGAAGAAAATACCACGAGCGCGATCTTCTTCTACATAGTCCTCACGCATCAGGTCAACAAAACCCATCGTGATTCCGCGTTCACCTTCAAGTTTACCGACAACGGTTCCCGAGTGCAGGTGATCACCACCAGAGAGACGTAAGCACTTAGCTAAAACGCGGAAGTGGATACCATGATTTTTCTGACGGTCGATAACCGCGTGCATTGCCCGGTGAATGTGGAGCAGTAACCCTTTGTCGCGGCAGAATTTCGCCAGGGTGGTGTTAGCGGTGAAACCACCGGTGAGGTAGTCGTGCATGATGATGGGGGTTTTGATTTCGGCGGCGAATTCAGCCCGTTGCATCATCTGCTCGCAGGTAGGAGCGGTTACGTTTAGGTAATGTCCTTTAACTTCGTTGGTTTCTGCTTGGGATTTAACGATCGCCTCTTGGACAAAGAGGAAACGATCGCGCCAACGCATGAAGGGTTGAGAGTTAATATTTTCGTCGTCTTTGGTGAAGTCTAAACCACCGCGAAGACATTCATAAACGGCACGACCGTAGTTTTTAGCGGAAAGGCCGAGTTTGGGTTTGATGGTGCAACCGAGTAGGGGGCGACCATATTTGTTTAATTTGTCCCGTTCAACGGTGATACCGTGGGGAGGACCTTGGAAGGTTTTGATTAAAGCGACGGGGAAACGGATATCTTCTAAACGGAGACCGCGTAGAGCTTTGAAACCGAAAACGTTACCAACGATCGAGGTGAGGATGTTGGTGACGGAACCTTCTTCAAATAGATCTAAAGGATAGGCAACGAAACAGAAGAACTGGTTATCTTCGTTGGGTACGGGTTCGATATCATAACAACGACCTTTATAGCGATCGAGGTCGGTTAAGTTATCGGTCCAAACGGTGGTCCAGGTACCTGTGGAAGATTCCGCCGCTACCGCCGCACCTGCTTCTTCAGGAGGAACTCCGGGTTGGGGTGTTACCCGGAAGCAAGCTAGTAGATCGGTATCTTTGGGGGTGTAGTCGGGGGTGTAGTAAGTCAGGCGGTAGTCTTTTACGCCGGCCTGGAAACCTTTGGATTTGGCTTGCACCATTGGGATTATTCCTCCATAAACTGCATGATTAGTCGCACCTGTAAAATCTCGCCGTCAACCGACATAGATTTTTCTTAAGCTCCTGTCCCCTGCTGCTAGGAGCGAAGTTAGGGAGCAATTTTCACTAATGTTTTTTTCAATTGATCATCTTAACACGAACTTTACCCTATTCTGATCATTTTTTTCTCTATCCCTAAAATTTTGATTGTTTTTTTTTCTCGGGGGGATTAGTTTCTTTAATCTCTCGTCATCTAACTTTGACAATCTCTACAAAAACACAAAAAAATCAACAAAAATTTACCTGATTGACACACAGAAACTTCTGCTCATCAGGTTTTGAGCGATTAAAACTACTTCTTAATTGAGGAAGATTATCAATAATTGCAACCTCAAAAAATGTCGGCAATCGCTAAAAATGAATTAGATTTTTAAGCAATTATACCCAGTACCTAGAGGACAGTTAGACAGCAATGAACTCTAGATAAATTAGGTCTAATTACTCAGTAATTATTGTTGAGATTTTTGGCTTGTGAACGATTATTTTCCCCTTCAAGAATTAAGGTTATTGTTGCCATTAAAACGATGACGTTCTGGAAATAGCGTGACCAATAACTGATTGATATAGACTTTTCCGACCACCGATGCTTGATTCGGTCGGTTAGTAGTAGATGCTTGTTCTCTGGTTTCCGCAGGACTGTCTTCGGCGACCATTTCCTCGCTATCCCAAGGACTGGCCACGGTTTCGGCGACCATTTCCTCCACGGACGGCACTGGGGACACTTGACTGACTACGGGTTCCGGTTGTGGTAGAGGGGGTCTTTCCGGTTCCGATCGAGTTGCTGACACCTCGATGGTAATTTGACGGGAAGTATCTCCGATCAGGGAACCAGACGGCACGATCGACATCGCTGCCACAGAAGCATTAAAAATCGTTGTGGTTGACCCGATACAGGCATTTTCACCGATTTCACCCTGACCGACTATTAGAACTCCTGTACCTAAAATTGCTCCTGCACCGATAGCAATAACACCCTGATAGGCGGTGAGAATCGTTCCCATACCCAGACAAGCACCCGCACCGATAATTATTCGGCTATTGGGGGCTGCTCGGAGAATCACCCCCGCAGCCACGATCGCAGTCTCATCAATGGTTACATCACCATTAATATAGAATTCCGAGCGGCTAATAGGTTGAACAGGGGGTAAGGACATAATTGACAGTTACTCAGTGATCAGTGATCAGTGATCAGGGGTTAGGGGGTAGGGGTTAGAGTTTCAGGTATTTTTCCCGATCCACCAACACCCAACACCTATCTCCGTTCACCGCTCGCCGAGTCCTGAAATTAAGGGCGTTGAATAATCGATTCGAGAACACGACGTTTTGCTTGGGAGTCAATCCCGATCAGACGAACGTATTCCCCTTGATGGTCGCGCAGACAGGTTTCTAAAGCGGCCACCACATCGGATTCGCGACTGCTATCGATGGGGGTGCAGCTTTGCCAAGAACTGGTTTTAAAACGACGTTTATCCGCGTGTTCGGCCCCGATTTTGTGACCTTGGTTCAATAAAGAACGAATTTGAGCGATCGTTTCTGCGGTTAAGGTACTGGTTAAAGTGGCCGTACCGCCCCCGGAGGAACCGGAACCATAGCTTTTGAAACTCGGTTCCGCAACGGTGGCGGTTTTACCGTTGCCATTACTAGCCACCGAACCATCGGGACGCTGGATCACCGTTTCTAAAACCCGTTTTTTGGCTTTAGCATCGATACCGAGTAAGCGGACGTATTCGCCGCTATGTTCGCGTAAACAATCTTCCAAGGCAGTAATCACATCAGATTCGCGATTGCTTTCGATCGGAGCGCAACTCTGCCAAGAACTGGTTTTAAACCGGCGTTTATCCGCGTGTTCGGTGCCGATTTTGTAGCCTTGGGCGAGCAGGGAACGAATTTGAGCGATCGTTTCTCCCCTTAAGCTACCACTGCTGCTATAACTGGCTCCGTTACTAGCGGGGCTGCTGTAGCTGCTGGTTTGGCTGCTGCCGTTACTAGCGGGGGTGCCGCCTGGACGGTGAATAATCATTTCGACGACGCGTTTTTTCGCCTGCGGGTCGATCCCGATCAGACGGACGTACTCATCGCTATTTTCAGCCACGATCGCTTCGATATCGCGAATGATGCCCGCTTCGCCCTTGGTTTCGATCGCAGGTCCTGTTAACCAAGAACTGGTTTTAAACCGGCGTTTATCCGCGTGTTCGGTGGCGATTTTCAGCCCTTGGGCCAGTAGGGAACGCACTTGTACCGACAGGTCAGAATTGCCGTTACCGTTGCTATGACCGGCGTGGACGGCGGTGGTGGTGCGGGCCGGTTCTCCCGGGGTGTCTTCGGGGCGTTGGATAATCATTTCCAGTACGCGCCGTTTAGCGGCGGGATCGACTCCGATCAGGCGGACGTATTCGCCCTGTAGGTTTCTCAGGGAGGCTTCTAGGGATTGGGATACCTGTTCTTCGCGGCTGCCGTCGATAAAGCCAGCGCTTAACCAAGAACTGGTTTTAAAGCGGCGTTTGTCAGCGTATTCTAGCCCGATTTTGTAGCCTTGGGAGAGGAGAGAGCGAACCTGCGCTCGAATGTTTGTATTTAAACTCATAGGTGTCACCGAATTTCTATATAGCGTCTCATTAGCGATGTTTATAGCGGCTGCCGGTGGCGGAGTCGCTGGGCTTTGGGCTTTGATCGGGACGCTGGGGGCGAGGTCGATATCGATAATGTGACGAGTGAAGGCTCGATCGATTTCTGTGACATCGGGTAAGCGATCGGCCTGCTGTTGGCTGGTGATCACGGAACCGGATGGCACGAATTTACCGGCGGGGATTTCCACGTCTTGAACGAGGGCGTGCATCATGACGATGCAATCGGCCCCGATGCGGGCATTAAAGACGGTGGAGCGAAAACCGATAAAACAGCGATCGCCCACATAGGCTGGCCCGTGAATGAGTGCCATGTGGGTGATGCAGCTGCCCCGGCCGATCCACACCGAATATTCTCGGCCGTCATCTCCCACCACACGGCTTTTTTCTAAACCGTGGATGATTGCCCCGTCCTGAATTTTGCTGTCGTCGCCAATGTGAAAGGGGGTTCCCTCATCGGCCCGGATGGAAGTCCCCGAAGCGATCGCCACTCGCGCCCCGATCTCGATAGCGCCACTGAGGTTAGAGAAGGTGTGGACTTTGGCACTCTCGTCTATGCGCGTTTCCTCTGGGGATTTGGTCCGCTTTTTCGGACTAGCCGCCGTTGTGCGGACGACCATAGTTAGTCTTCCTCCATACTGAATTTGGCTGGCTGGTTGTTAATTAACTGTGTTTGGGTTCTATCGATGTTTAACCGGATTGACGAAATTCGTCTCTCTTGCTGTAGAGGGTGCGATTTTCTACGGTTATAGTGTCAATAATCCCCACCACCATTGCGTCAAGGGGGCGATTGTTCTGCCCGTCTTCGATCCGAGCTGCTCCTCCCCGGGACACTAGCACCCATTCATTAAGCCCCGCTCCGACAATATCACCCGCTACTTCGTATTTAGGCAAAAGTTGCCCTTGGGCGTCGATGAATTGCAAAAGCAGAAGTTTCACTCCCGTCATACTGCGAGGTTTCAGGGTGCTAACGACGGTTCCGCAAACTTTGGCAATTTGCATGGAATTTGTTTACACTAAAAGTTAGTTGCGCTCTAGATTCGTCTTAAAGGTTGCGGGTTGACACTTTCACGAAACTGTTCCACGGCTTCTGTATAACGAATGGGAAGAACGTATTCGAGGTTTTCGTGGGGACGGGCGATGATGTGGGTCGAGAGGACTTGACCACCTTTCACACGATTAGATGCCGCTTCTGTCCCCGCCGATACGGAGGCCTGTACTTCCGAAACGTCCCCCCGGACGATGACGGTGACGCGACCACTACCAATTTTTTCGTAACCTACTAGGGTTACGCGGGCGGCTTTTACCATGGCATCAGCTGCCTCGACGACGGCTGGGAAACCCAAGGTTTCCACCATGCCCACTGCAATTGACATAATATTTTTGTCTCCTAATGGTTGGCTTTCTTCGACTCTATAGATGCTGACCCCGATTAACGGTGTTTAATAGCTGCGGAATTGCTCTACTTCTTCGGTGTAGCGAATGGGCAGCACGTATTCGAGGTTTTCGTGGGGACGGGCGATGATATGGGTAGATAGCACTTGTCCTCCGTTAACCCGGTTGGCGTTTTCCACTCCGGCAGCCACAGAAGCTTGCACTTCTGAAACGTCTCCCCGGACAATGACAGTGACGCGACCACTACCGATCTTTTCGTAACCCACTAGAGTCACCCTGGCGGCCTTGACCATGGCATCGGCCGCTTCCACAACGGCGGGAAATCCTAGGGTTTCAATCATTCCTACTGCAATTGGCATTTTTTTGTTCCTCGCTTGTCAAGCCAAACTAAACTATTAATCTCGTTAGCGTTATCAATTTTGTTTCAGTCAAATTCTTTCCTTGTTACTTTTCCTGCTCTAGCTTTGGTGGCAGTCGGGATCGTGGCAAGGTGGGGGTAAGACCATCCTAAATTTTATCTCGATCGTGACCGTTTTCATCCACTAATTTTATTTTCTAGGGCTGGTTGGTAAAAATTTGACGAGTCAGGCAAAATTATCAACCTAAAAAAAGCATAGGAAACTATGACACCTTTGACAATATAAAACATTATGATTATTTCTCATCTTCCGGTTAACGAAAGTTAATCATTCCTTTACTTCGATCATCAGCCTCAGCAATTCTCGGGACATTTATAGCGAAAACCTTTGCTATGACTGTATTTTCGCTTTAACTTCTCTCTTGACAGCTTGATGCTATCTGCCGGATTTACTGGCAGATAAAAGCCTATTTTTCGCTGATTTCGGCTTTTTTATAATTTTTTTATACTATATACGGTTGAGGTTGGGGAGTGGGGGAGGGGAATGGGAATTATAAATTATGAATTATAAATTATGAATTGGGAGCGTCCCACTTTTGCCATAAGCAATTGTACTTAGATGCGAAATGCTTAGATGGTAAGCCTTTTCGGGAGTGGGAATTATAAATTATGAATTATGAATTATAAATTGGGAGCATCCCACTTTTGCCATAAGCAATTGTACTTAGATGCGAAATGCTTAGATGGTAAGCCTTTTCGGGAGTGGGAATTATGAATTATGAATTATGAATTATGAATTATAGTTATTTCAAATAAGAACGAGACACTAGGCGACACAATAAGTACGAATAATTTCATCAAGGGTTGTCCCCACAGGAGCATACATTCTTGCCCTCTTTAATCCACTAAAATCATGT
>SFBI01000201.1 GCA_007095845.1 Microcystis aeruginosa Ma_MB_S_20031200_S102 | reverse complement strand
CTTAAACTAATAAAACGGAGAGCCTATGGCTTTAGAAACTTTCGGAATTTTTGGGTTAGAAGTATGTTATCTTGGCATCTTGTCTGTTGATTTAGCATAAAGGGTAACGAAGAGCCTCAGTTAATTCCATATAGACTTACAAAGAAAAACTTGATTAATAATGTACAGGATTAATTCTACTACAAAATTGGAAGGAGGAGGCAACCATCGACCCCTACCTCCTACACTCCGAGAATGATTATTATTCTTGAGCATGAATAGTTTATTTTTTGGAAGTCCCTTATTAAGGGGGGACTAAGGGGGGATCGGCACCCTTCTTATAAAAGGGGGATCCCCCCGCCTTCGGCTTCCCCCCTTATCAAGGGGGGCTAGGGGGGATCGAACCTAAAATCCATTTTTAATTTAATTATAACCAGCTACTTATATAATAAAAAGTATCTCCAGAGAATGATTTCTCCTGTCTCTATGCAACACCCCTCTCTGACTCGCTTTGAACCTGCGACTACTCTTGATGAAATCTATTTAACTATATCTCCTGAACCCCTATTAACTCAGAAGGAAATAGATGCTTTTTATCGAGAAGAAATGAATCGTGTGAGAGGGGAAGATAAAATCGAACGTCTAAAATTGGGGTTAAAACGGGTCATAGATACGCAACAATATTACAAAGCCTGTTTAATGTGACACACGGGGGTAGGCAAATCGACAGAATTAACTCGTTTAATTAATGATCCTGAGATTAAACAGCATTTTGAACCCCTGCGATTTAGTGTTTTAAGTGAACTCGATGCGATTAATTTCAGTCCCCTTGATGTGTTTCTCTTTATGGTGGTAGAAATTGTTGAGAAAACCGCTAAAATTTCTCGGCAGCCTAGTAGTAAAAATTTACAAAAAAGCTTGTATAGTAAAGCTTTGAGTTTTTGTTAGATTGATATTTATCAACTTTAGAGCATTGCTGGACAGAGAGGGAGCTTGGGGAATTTTCTACATTGTAAGTTCGGAAGAACCACAAAAGCTTTGGGATTGGTTTAGTTCTGAAGAATTTACCCGCAAGGAAACCAGAGAAAGTCAAATCAAAACGGAAGCAGGAGCGGGAGTAAAAGAAGATTCTCTCTGGAATAAAATTCTCGGACTTTTTGCCTCTCTCAAGGGAGAATTCCGGTTTGCTTCCTCGCGAGAGAAAAAAGTTGTTGAATACCGTCTTTCCCGTTCTAGAGATTTAATTAATATTGCTAATCAACTCCTAAAAGAATGTGATCAGAACTTACAGGAAACTATGCAGAGAAGCTGGTTAATTATTGGAGAGGACTTCGATAAAGCTGGTGTTTCACAAGAAGCAGTCAGGGATTTATTTTTAAACTATTCTAACATTTTCAAAGATTTAGACATTCACATTATTTTTAATATTCCGATTGGATTATATAATTCATCTCCCGGGATTAACCTCACTTTTGGCCATAATCTCCTAATTCCCGATACTCCAGTTTTTTGCCAAAAAGATCATACTCCTAACCAAAAAGGACGGGAAGCAGTGAGAAAAGTTTTAGAAGCAAGAGTTAAATCTAATTTATTTGAAGATGGACAAATAGAGCGGGTTGTTATTGCCTCTGGTGGCAATATCAGAGATTTATTTTATTTAGTTAGAGAAGCTTCTGATGAGGCAATTCTCAATCAACAAAATCTGATCATGTCTAGTCATATTAGCAGGGCAATTCGCAGTTTAAGAACAGAATATGAAAGACGTTTAGGCCAAAATCCTTATGATACCGATCATGTTAGTTATGGGGATAAGGTATTATTGTTAAAACGAATTTATGATGCTAATCCAGAAGCACAAATTCCCAATGAGATATTATACGCTTTATTAAATGATCGTGCGATTCAAGAAGTAGATGGAGACGGGGAAAGATGCTTTATGGTGCATCCCCTTGTGGTTGATATTTTAAATGCTCAAGGTCATATTCCTACTGGTCCCGATGGAGGTGTCCCCGGTGGTACATCAAGTTAATCAAACTAATCAATCGGAATTGGAACCGGGTACTATTTCCCATACGGCAGCTCGTTTGCTATTGTGGGGACGAAGACCATCTAGAGGTTTAGCTAGGGTGGAATTTTATGATGAGTTTTCCCGTCAGCAAGTAGTTAGAGAATTAGAGAATAAACTGCAAGAACAAGGCATTATTTTTCATAAAATTGTCTTACCAATATGGGAAAAACCCTCTTTTGTCTTGAACTTCTTGTTAACACAATTGGCAGAATTGGAGTCGGGATTAGTATCAATTACTGGTTTTGAAACCGCTTTTAGTTCTGATGTTTCCCTAGTGGATGCCTTGCAATTAATTAATTTCAATCGAGAAAATTTAGCTCGCTTTAATCTCCGACAAATTTGGTGGATGAATCATGATTTTACTAACAAAGTTATTCGATTTATGCCAGATTTAAATTCTTGGTTTTTCCTACGGTTATCTTTAACAGAAAATTCAACCCAAGCTACCAACTATAATCAGCTATTTACCGATAAAAATACCGTTCATGATCCCTATAATTTACCAGGAACAGCAGTTAACTTTGTTGGTAGAGAACAGGAATTATCCCGGATTCATCAAGCTTTTCAGCAATCTTCCCCAGTGCTTTTAAGTGGGATGGGAGGTTCGGGAAAAACTGAATTAGCTTTACAGTATGCTTGGCAACATAAAGGGGATTATCCTGCGGGTATTTGTTGGATAAATGTCCTTAACAGTGACCCCGGTTTGGCTATTTTATTTTTTGCCAGAGAATACCTGGGTTTAAACATCCCCAATCAGGGAACCCTAAGTGAACGAGTGCGTTACTGTTGGCAAAATTGGCCCGAGGGAAATGCTTTAATTATTTTTGATGATGTGCGTGACTACGACCAAATTAAATCTTATCTACCACCGGGAAAAGATTCTCGTTTTCGGGTTTTAATTACCACTCGTTTTAGTTACTTAGGGGTATCGCTATCAACGATAAACTTAGATGTTCTCACAGCAGCGCAAGCTTTAGATTTACTGCAAACCTACTTAGGAAAAGAACGTCTAACCGCGGAGTTAGAGGCAGCCAAGCAACTTTGTCAGTGTTTAGGATATTTGCCTCTAGGATTACAATTACTAGGCAGTTTTCTGAGACAAGCAACCACTAAAGCTTGTATAGTAAAGCTTTGAGTTTTTGTTAGATTGATATTTATCAACTTTAGAGCATTGCTGGACAGAGAGGGAGCTTGGGGAATTTTCTACATTGTAAGTTCGGAAGAACCTGAAACTTTAGCAAATATCAAGGAAAAATTCCCGAAAAAAGGCTTAAAATATCTCAACTCTGATAAGGAGGAAGTCCGCAGTATTAAAACAATTCTGGATCTCAGTTGGCAACTGTTAGAAACAGAAGAACAAAAATTAGCTCTTTATCTCAGTTTATTTGCTTCGGCACCTTTTCCCAAGCACTTAATCATCAGTTTATTTTCTGATGAAGCTAAAGACGAGATAGAAAAATGGTTAACCGATAGCTTGGTTAAGCTTAATTTGCTGAAATCTTTAGGCAATGAATGGTATCAACTGCATCCCCTCATCCGTCTTTATCTACGGGAAAAATTAGAAGGTTCCGAGATAGCCAATACCGCAAAAAGTCGTTATTGTACGGTGATGACAGATACATCGAGAACAGTCCCCCAAACTCCTACTCTAGATATTATTCAAAATCTGACTCCCTTAATTCCCCATATTGAACAAGCTGTCAGGGAATATCCGGAATATATCGCTGATAAGGATTTAGTTTCGTCCTATACGGGTTTAGCTCGTTATTATAAAGGACAAGGATTGTATGCTATTGCTGAACCCTACTATCAAGATTGTTTAACCGCAACTCGAACCCACTTAGGAGAAAATCATCCCCATGTGGCAAAATCCCTCAACAATTTAGCAGTATTGTACTACTCCCAAGGCAGGTACACAGAAGCGGAACCTCTCTATCTAGAAGCATTAGATTTGTATAAACGACTCTTAGGAGACAATCATCCCCTTGTGGCAAGCTCCCTCAACAATTTAGCAGCATTGTACGATTGCCAAGGCAGGTACACAGAAGCGGAACCTCTCCTTCTAGAAGCATTAGATTTGTATAAACGACTCTTAGGAGACAATCATCCCGATGTGGCAACTTCCCTCAACAATTTAGCAGCATTGTACGATTCCCAAGGTAGGTACAAAGAAGCGGAACCTCTCTTTCTAGAAGCATTAGATTTGTATAAACGACTCTTAGGAGACAATCATCCCTCTGTGGCAACTTCCCTCAACAATTTAGCAAACTTGTACGATTCCCAAGGCAGGTACACAGAAGCGGAACCTCTCTATCTACAAGCATTAGATTTGAGAAAACGACTCTTAGGAGACAATCATCCCGATGTGGCACTTTCCCTCAACAATTTAGCGGGATTGTACGATTCCCAAGGCAGGTACACAGAAGCGGAACCTCTCTATCTACAAGCATTAGATTTGTGTAAACGACTCTTAGGAGACAATCATCCCTATGTGGCAAGTTCCCTCAACAATTTAGCAGCATTGTACAATTCCCAAGGCAGGTACACAGAAGCAGAACCTCTCCTTGTAGAAGCATTAGATTTGAGAAAACGACTCTTAGGAGAAAATCATCCCTCTGTGGCAACTTCCCTCAACAATTTAGCATACTTGTACCAATACCAAGGCAGGTACACAGAAGCAGAACCTCTCCTTGTAGAAGCATTAGATTTGAGAAAACGACTCTTAGGAGACAATCATCCTGATGTGGCAACTTCCCTCAACAATTTAGCATACTTGTACCAATCCCAAGGCAGGTACACAGAAGCGGAACCTCTCTATCGAGAAGCGATTAATATTGCTACCCAAGTATTAGGGGAAAATCATCCCCATACCCAAACAATTATGGAGAACTATAAAAATATTGCTACCCAAGTATTAGGGGAAAATCATCCCCATACCCAAACAATTATGGAGAACTATAAAACTATGTTGTCGCAACTCCAGCAAGCAGAATTAAGATGAGTTAGAGTTTAAATGCTTGGGAAAAGCGGGTTCGTAGGCGCACGGATTTTCCATTATGAATATAATATCATGTCAACTCGCCTTTGTCAAGAGAAAATTTAACAACATCCAGATAATGTAGGGTGCATTAGACGGCCAAAATTTCCGCTTTAACTTGAAGCTAACAATCCGTCGTAACGTACCACCAATCATCGACTATGATGGGAATGATTGAATGATGAACTATGACTAGGGAGCTAGTTAAGAGTGGATTAAAGATGATGATGGGGAACGCACCATCTTTAAGTTAACCGAGCAGTATTGACCCCCCTGCTATCACCCCAGCAATTTGTCGGTCTAACTGTTCTAAATTTTCCGCCGGTTCAAGGCAGCATAACCCTTGACAAATTAACCCAAATGTGCTAGGCGGCAAACTGGCATCGACTCGATACACCGCAGTGGGCAAATAGCGACCTAACAGCGGCTCGATCGAGCTTTCCGGGGCGCGCAGACAGAAACCGTGACGATATTGATCGAGAGCGAGAAATAAACTGGGGCAAGCGGTGGGGGACTGTTCTAGGATGGTACTAAAAGATTGCAAGGCCTTTTCGGCTCGATCGAGATATTCTAGATTTTCCGTCAATCGCGACAGACGCACCAAATTAGCGATCGCAATTCCATTAGCCGAAGGGGTGGCATTATCCGTATAACCCCGTTCTCGCACGATCAGATCGAGACTATGATCGGACGCAGTATTAAAATATCCCCCCTCATCCTCGGCCCAAAACCAGCGATCGAATTCCCCCTGTAGATCGATAGCCGCCTCTAACCAGCGAGTTTCTTGGGGTTTAGCGGTTTGCAAGTCCAGCAAAGCCTTAATAAAATAGGCAAAATCCTCCGATTGGGCTAAAACCGAGGCCTGACCCTGATAATTCACGCGCTGAAAACGTCCATCTAACCACTGATGCTTGAGAATAAACTCGGCCGCGACCGTAGCCATTGTCCAGTACAAAGGTTCGCTAAAGACGGCAAAAGCCCGGGCCAAACCAGAAATCATCAAACTATTCCAAGCGACGATCATTTTCGTATCCGTTACCGCCGGAATCCGTCCCGGCCAAGAGACGGTTTTCGCCTCCTGATTGTCTCTGGCCGGGGGAAAAAGAGCTAATTGGGCTTGAGAACTGCCATAACGCCGAATAAATAACTTGTCGAGGATATTTTCTATCTCCTTCGATAATTCTCCCCCTTGCCGACGTTGCAGCACATTGCGACCCTCAAAATTCCCCTCGGCAGTAACGGTAAAATTAGCCTGCAGCAGCCCCAATTCCTCAGTCGAGAGATAATCCCTTAACTCCGCATCCGACCAGACATAAAAGGCCCCTTCCTCCGGTTCCCCATCCGTGGCCTTCTCAAAACTATCGGCATCTTGGGCCGCATAAAAATAACCTTCTGGGGCGGTCATTTCCCGTTTTAGCCAGTTAACCGTGCCTTTAATCCCTCTCTCAAAGGCCGCCTCTCGATCACCCGCACTCCACAAATTGGCTAAATATTCGACAATTTGCCCGTTATCGTAGAGCATTTTTTCAAAATGGGGAACTGTCCACGTCGAATCCACCGTATAACGATGGAATCCTCCCCCCACATGGTCATAGATTCCCCCCAAGGCCAGATCTTCCCCCCTTTGATAGGCTGCTTGCGGTCGGGAATCGTCAAAATCGTCACCAAAGCGACTGCCCTGCAAAGCCAGATGAGAATATGGAATCATCGGAAAACTGGGCCGACCGTAGTTATTGGGATTAACCCGAATCACCGCCGTATTTGTCTCGATTCCTGTGGCTAAAAGGGAAATATCGGCTAAATTGGTCTCTGCTCGGGGTAAAATGACTGATTGACGCAGTGCGCCCAGCATTTCGGCCGTGAATTTGCTTAATTTCTCCTTTTCCTCGTTATAATAGCGACGTACCGATTGCAACACTTGCAGAAAACCGGGCCGGTTAAAGCGCGGTTGCACGGGAAAATAGGTGCCACCATAGAAGGGAATTAAACTATCGGGTGTTAGGAAGACATTCAGCGGCCAACCCCCTTGACCGACCATCATCTGCAATGCTTGCATATAAATGCTATCGATGTCCGGTCTTTCCTCGCGATCAACTTTGATCGGCAAAAAATACTGATTGAGATAATCGGCAATGGCCCGATCGGAAAAAGCTTCTCCTTCCATAACCGTACACCAATGACAGCTAGAATAACCGATCGACAGAAAGATCGGTTTATCTTCTCTCCTGGCAATTTCTAGGGCGCTGTCACACCAATACCACCAATCAATCGGGTTTTCGGCGTGTTTTCGCAGGTAAAGACTTTCAGATTTAGCCAGATGATTAGTCATGGGAAAAGGGGTATTTTTGCTCTTGCTGCTTATTAGTTTAAGCTAATTAGAGACTAACCGGAATCAAGCCTCTGCTCATGCTGAAAACTTCGATCGCCCTAGGATTTTTTCTCACTCAATCTTTGCCCCTTAATCCGCAAGTGCAGGGGGTGGCTAATCATTTAATTGGGGTCATGGATACGACGCAACAAGCGCAGACTAACCCCCGCATTGCTAAGGTGCAAATGACTACCTGTGCGGTGGATTTTTCCCCCAAACAGGATAATATTTATCTTTATCAAGAACAGGCAATTATCGATCGCTTAAACCAACCCTATCGTCAAAGAATTTTAGTCATTCAACCTAGCCCCGATAATTCCACTGTGGAATCAAAAGCTTATAAGTTAAATAATGCCGCTAACTTTATTAATTTTTGTAACAAAGACTTGACAGAAAGAAGATTAAATGTATCAGATTTGGCCGAGTCGGTCTGTACTGTATTTTTAAAACCGATAGCGGGGGGATATCGGGGAGAAACTCCCCCCCAGGTTTGTCCTACGAATGCCAGAGGTGCGGTAAAAATAACTAATACAATTATTCTACATTCCCAGGGCATGGATACCAGCGATCGAGGTTATGATAGTCTTGGGCAGCAGGTATGGGGAGCGCAGGATAATTTCTATCAATTTCGCTGGCAAAAACCCTAAAATCGGCTTTCTTGTTTCATTAATGCCACATCGGCAGCAAAATAGGTCAAAATCAAATCGGCCCCCGCTCGTTTCATACTGATTAAAGTTTCCAAAATCAGGCTTTTTTCGTCAATCCAGCCCTGTTTTGCCGCCGCTTTAATCATTGCGTATTCACCACTGACGTTGTAAGCGGCGACGGGAAGATGGCTACTATCGCGCAGACGACGGATAATATCGAGGTAGGCGAGAGCGGGCTTAACCATAATAATATCTGCCCCTTCTGTTATGTCTAAACTGGCTTCCCGTAACGCTTCCCGACTATTAGCCCCATCCATTTGATAGGTTTTCTTATCACCAAATTTTGGCGCTGATTCTAAGGCATCTCGGAACGGACCATAATAAGCAGAGGCATATTTAGCCGTATAAGCGAGAATTCCCACATCCAAATAGCCAGCCGCATCTAAAGCTCGACGGATCGCCCCAACCCTACCATCCATCATATCGGAAGGAGCGACGAAATTAGCCCCGGCTGCCGCTTGTGAGAGCGACATTTTCACTAAAACTTCTAGGGTTTCATCATTGAGAATTTTACCGTCCTCCACAATACCATCATGACCATAAATTGAAAAAGGATCGAGGGCAACATCGGTAATAATAATTATTTCAGGAACTTCTTTTTTGATCGCTTTCACTGTCCTTGGCACTAAACCATCGGGATTATAACTTTCTCTGCCGAAATTATCTTTTTTATCTTCGGCAATCAGGGGGAAAAGAGCGATGGCATTAATGCCTAAATTATAGGCATTAACCACTTCTTTGAGCAATAAATCGAGGGAATAACGATAACAATCGGGCATAGAAGGAATAGTTACCTTTTGATTTTCTCCCTCCATGATAAAGAGGGGATAAATCAAGTCATTAACGGTTAATTCAGTTTCACGAACAAGACGGCGAATCTCTGGAGTATAACGAAGACGACGGGGACGAATCAGCATGATAACAGCGAGTTAAAAATAAAAAGTAAACAGTAAATAGCTGGTTTTGCTCTGGTTTTTTACCTAGGAAAAAACTGGGGATAGGACGATCAAATAATCCCGATCCCCCTGAGTAATTAGTGAAAATCGGGACTATGACGAATCAAACTCATAAACTCTTGACGAGTCTTAGCAGAATCGGCAAAAATACCGCGCACGGCACTCGTAGAAGTCCAAGAACCGGATTTTTCAACCCCGCGCATTACCATACACATATGAGTCGCTTCAATCACCACAGCTACCCCTTGAGGTTGTAATAATCCTTGCAAAGCATCGGCAATTTGTGCGGTTAAACGTTCCTGTACTTGCAATCGTCTGGCGTACATTTCACAGATGCGGGCAATCTTCGATAAACCGATCACTTTTCCGTTAGGAATATAGGCAACATGAGCGCGGCCGATAATCGGTAAAATATGGTGTTCACAGGAGCTAAAAATATCGATGTCTCGGATTAAAACCATCTCGTTAGCATTCTCGTGAAAAACTGCCCCATTCAGCAATTCATCCAGGGATTGCTGATAACCAGAAGTGAGAAATTTTAGGGCTTTTACTACTCGTTTAGGAGTGTCTCGTAAACCTTCGCGATCGGGATCTTCTCCTAATCCTAACAGCAGTGTTCGTACCGCTTGCATCATCTCAGCTTCCGATACTGGCGATTTAGGTTCGGTAATCACTTCAGGAAAGTGATTGTAGTCATCATTGTCGAAAATTGCTTTGGACTTAGCTAAGGTCATAGATATTTTTATGGACTCCAATAGTTAATTGATCGGCCAAGTTTTCTAATTTTACCAATGTCAATAAATACCCTTTGCTAGAGTATTTATTTTTCTGGGCATCTAGACGATAACTAATGAAAGCTATCGGGTTATTCCCTCGTCTTTGGGTTTATCTCCGGTGCGGAAATCTGGAAAAATTGATTTTCCTAGTCACCGAAAAAGTCTTGAGTATCTCCCTTGTTAATTTAGGGTAGAGTTTCAACACGCAATTAGTTTATTTTGTCAAGTAGTTCATTTGTTTGCAACTTTGCCTCCTCTGGAATGATAATCGTTATCATTTTAACAAAAAATTAGATTTACCAACAAAAACTTTATCGCCAGATAAATATCTGAACTTTTCCCGTACATATCTACTACAAAAGCCGAAAACTCTTATCCATCAATGGATATACCCGTTAACCCTTCTTGATATACCCATGTATTTTGTAATATTTTTTAATAAACAAGAATTCTCTCCATTTGCTAAAATGATAGCCATGTATATATAGTGCGCCTGAATAATATGTAAACTAGAATGCCGACAACAATCCCGAAATATTTTAGAATAAAAGGAGGATAAATATAAGTGTTTGCAGAATCAAATGGAAGCAGAACTTCAAATTCTCGAAGAGTTCATCAAAACTAATCCCGACTACCGAGAACTGAAAAGATACTTAGCAGTTAAGCTGGCTTTGTCGGGATACGGTTATAGAGCAATTCAAGAAATTATTGGAGTGACCCCCGGATTAATTGCTAAACGGAAAAAGGAATTTATTTCAACATGAATTGAGAGGATTATCTTGAAGTATAAAGGTTCAAAACTCTATCTAAATGCCATGGATTATCAACCAGAGTCACTGGGATATTTGGAAGATAAAAACTTATGTACTATAGGCTTATGAGATTCTGTTTAAATCGAGGTATAGCTACTACCAATTGCTAAAAAAAGTGAGAATTAGCTGGTAAAAAGTGGAACAAATAACCCCAAAAAAAGAGCTAGAAGAGGTCAAAAAAAAGAATAAAGAAATCAGTAAACTGTTAGAGGTTTTCGCTAAATTTCAATTCTTTAATTTTCCTAAACTTAAAAAAATACGAGGCCTTTTCACAATTTATTTTAGGAGTACTATATCTACAATGCTGGATTTTATCAAGGTAAACAATTGTAATTTGTTTTCTCAGAAAAAATCAATTATTTAAAATAGTTCTTAATAGTAGTTTCTACAATGACAGGTTTTCGTAAAAACATCTTGGGGAATGTAAAAATATATAAACATATATGAAAATGTGCGGAATGTCGGTTATAATATAACTCGACTGATCCAACTGCAACAACAGGCGTGAGATTTATTGAGAGTTTCCTTGATTTGTACCCAGTAACAGGGTGCTGGAAATTCTCTTAATCCCTTCTACGGCACAGGTTATGGCTTTTTGTCAACGGGGAAGTTCAGTTCTTGGGCTATGATGTAATTAGTCGTAAAGCTAGTTAGGTCAAGACATTCTCGATCGAGAGTTTTCTAGGGGAATTGTGAAGGGAGTGGATAGTAGCAAGTTTTTAGTGGTTTCAGAAAACCCCTTTCGACTTGACTGACCTTATAGTTTAATAAAATCTCTACGACTACAATAAATATCAGGTGCGTCAGAAGTGTATAGAATAGTAATTAGGATGGGTTAAGGTTATGCGTTTTTATTTAGAGTATATCAATCACTTAGGTCGTTTGCAGAAAAAATCCGCTCAGTTGGTTCGACAAGCTCACCAACCATTTCGACAAGCTCACCAACCATTTCGACAAGCTCACCAACCGGTTCGACAAGCGGGTTTCACGATTACAGAAGTTTTACTAGCAGGTTTAATGATGCTGATTGTCGTCGTGGTGGCGGGAAATGGCGTAATTAACCTGCTCAGAAGCAATTATCGAGCTAATGCTGATAGTGAAATCCGAAATAATCTTAATCGTACTCTAGAGTTTGTTTCAGATGACCTGAGACGGGCAAGAATTATCGTTAAGACTGCAGCTGCGATCACGAGTGATAACGTACCCCCGGGAGCGCAAGCAGTTCTTGCCTTCCAAATTCCTAATCCCAACAGTCCCAGTCAGGCTCCGCTTGGTGAACAGATCGTTTACTATACCCAAGTCCCTGAAGATAAAGATAGCTTGACCGGTCCGCGAGTCTTGTGGCGCTATGGTCCAAGCTTGGACGAAAATGGCAACTATGATATTAATACTTGGCAAAATTCCCCCGTCACCGATATGTTAGCAGAGACTGCTAATAACACCAATTGTCCTGCGGGTTTTAACCTCATCGCCGCTGATCCTGGTTTTTCTGCCTGCGTTCACAACGATGGTAAACAAGTGATTTTGAATGCCAATGCTCAGGTAAAGATGACTACCAATGAGGAAGTTAACTACTCTGTCAGCACCAGAGTTTTTCCGAGAGCTACAGGATACGACGGATGTGGAGAATATTTTTGCATCGTTAGCGCGACTCCTCCCACCTCGACTCCCACCTCGACTCCCACCTCGACTCCCACCTCGACTCCCACCTCGACTCCCACCTCTACTCCCACCTCTACTCCCACCTCTACTCCTCCTTATGATCTGCCGGTTGGAGATGGTGACACTGATCAGGCAACTATACCTATCCTTACCGTGCCAGCAAATGTTAAAGCTGTAGTTATTGAACGAGTCGATTGTTCCTCCTGTTTTGTTACTACAGGTCTCCTAGAGGATGGTTGGCTTTTCCAAGGAGGCCCTGCTATCCCTTCAGGGGAAGAAGGGATAACTGTTCAGGCAAATGCTGGAGATAGCATTAGGATTGATGTGAATGAGGATATGTCTAATTTCTATTGGAACCAGAATCAAACCGTAAGGGTATATACCTCTGATAGCAGCGATTTACCTTCAAACATCAACAGTCTTAATAACAACCAGGTTTTATTGGTATTGACAAGTCCGTCAAACTCCTATCAGGTTTTAGTAACTATTACCCCGCGCTAAACCTATGGCAATAAGCTGGAACCTTGATGTTATCCTGGTTAGGGTTTGCTGAATAAATCTAAAATCCTGGCGTTGCCTTCTCATCTTTTTATCTGACAACGCCCTGGATTTTTTGATGCGTTTAGCATTGACAGATTTGTTCTGTGCCAAATGGACTGATGAAATTCATGATGAGTGGATTCGCAATCTTTTGAAGAATACACCTGATCTCACGGAGGAGCGTCTTCACCGCACAAAAGCTCTGATGAACAGTAATGTACGTGACTGTCTCGTTCAGGGTTATAAGTATCTAAGCAAAATTAATTACACATATCTAACACCCCCTTTACTTAACCGTGTTATGCCGAATTATTATAGGCACTCTCATGTTTTGAAAATCCCATAGGGTCGCCGATACAAAATTAAGTTATACTTCATGAGAAACGATGCCATACCGGGAGCGAATTGGGGAGATTGACTACCATATTTAACTTCATTTGTCAAGAAATTCGCTCATTTTTAGGTGCGCCATCGCACTTAAACCCACAGCTGCAATTAATCTGCATGGTGCGTTCCCCAAAATCGATCGCTGGAGCAGTAGGAACCACTTTAGGGAACGCACCCTACAAGAGCAGCGATCGCACTGCAATCAATCTGCATGGTGCGTTCCCCAAAATCGATCGCTGGAGCAGTAGGAGCCACTTTAGGGAACGCACCCTACAAGAGCAGCGATCGCACTGCAATCAATCTGCATGGTGCGTTCCCCAAAATCGATCGCTGGAGCAGTAGGAACCACATTAGGGAACGCACCCTACGGCTGGTGAGCAAGTTGTGACAAAAACATACTTTTCGTTTGTTGCGTTTGTTGCATTTATTTCGTATGTGGGCTACACTAGGCCGTAGTAACTCTGGACAAGAGTTCAATCAACAGTATGAGCGGGACAAGACAATGGCTACTGGAATCGCTGATTTTCAAGAGACAATTGCACCGACTGCGGCAGATACAGAGCTTGCGCGTGAGTCAAGCCGTCAGCTTTCAAGATTTCTAGGCAAACGCCCTGTTGGAAACCACTTGCCTGAATTCAGACTGCGTGTGCAGGCGGATAATGAGCCAGAAGAAGTGGTTGTTATTCCGATGTCTGCATTTCGCCTTTTAACTGATATTCTGACGCAAATGGCTCGTGGCAATGCAGTTACTTTGATGCCTGTATATGCTGAGTTAACGACACAACAAGCAGCAGACCTCTTGAATGTATCACGTCCATTCCTGATCAGTCTGATTGATGATGGCAAGATTCCATACCGAAAAGTGGGAACTCATCGCCGGATTCGATTTGACGACCTCATGACCTATAAGCATGACATAGACCAGAAAAGATTACAAACTCTTGAAGAACTTACGCGCGAAGCACAAGAGTTGGACATAGGCTATTGATTGTGAGCAACTTCACTGCATTATTCGACGCGTGTGTTTTATATGCAGCTCCTCTACGGGATTTTTTGATGCGTTTAGCATTGACAGATTTGTTCCGTGCCAAATGGACTGATGAAATTCATGATGAGTGGATTCGCAATCTTTTGAAGAATAGACCTGATCTCACGGAGGAGCGTCTTCACCGCACAAAAGCTCTGATGAACAGTAATGTGCGTGACTGTCTCGTTCAGGGTTATAAAGATCTAATTCCATCGCTAAACTTACCAGATGCCAATGACTGTCATGTACTAGCAGCTGCCATTTGTGCAGGAGCCGATGTGATTGTTACATACAATCTGTCAGATTTTCCGGCTACAACTCTTGAGCAATATGGTATCGAGGCTCAGCATCCCGATGAGTTTATTATTCATCTGATTGATTTAGCTCCTTCAGTGATCTGTGAAGCTGCTAAGCAACAGCGAATGAGTTTAAAAAATCCACCGCAAAGTGTTGATGAGTTACTTGCAGCTTATGAAAGGCAAGGTCTAGCCCAGACTGTAGCAGAACTCAGGGTGTACGATGGACTACTTTGAAATTCTCAAAACTTTGTCTGTCTAACGATCAAGCTCACTGGCGGGGATGGAGCGCAGCGGAATCTCCGTCCAGTGCAGCGCCTTGTTAGCCTGCGGCATTCAACGGATTTCGACGTGTATACTCGCTTAACGCGACGCGAAGAAGCGGTAAAAGCGCTTGCTGGCCAGCTCACTCTCGTCGTCATCCATCACCGTAATTTGATAGCCCCTGCCTGAAAAGAATTTCATGAGATCGTCCGGGTGGAAGTAATAGGAGGTCCTGTTCACGCCTGCCGTAAATCCCTCTGCCTCAGAGTAGGGCTGTACGCGGTAGTCCTGTCCCTCATAGGTCGCAATTTCAAACGGCGCATCATCCCTGAGTACGAATCCCCCGACGAAGATGTTATCCGAAAGCGAAACTAAATTCTCCAGCAGCACGAAAGGTGAGATTGAGTGATAGTAGGTCCCGTGACAGAAGGCTAGGTCGAATCGCCCGTACTTGACCTCATCGGCATTGTGCATATCGTCCATCACGAGGCGGACATGATCCCAGCCGAATATTTCTTTAGCAATGAGCGTCTTGATAAAGTTCTCGGCCCTCGCCTCAATGCAGATCAACTCCCGTACTCCATGATGGATGAGACCGGCGGTCTGCGCCCCGTCAAACGGACCGAACTCTATCACCCGCCTGCCCTCAAGCGGAAATAGTTCGTGAAGCCTGTCAATCGGGCCGAACATCTGCTCGCCTAAGTACATCGGCGCGATCCTATCAATCGTATTCAAATAATAGTTCAATTTATCTTGTGCGAACAGGATCGGGGTGAACGGCAGAACGATCTCTTGAATACCCGTCACTCTCGCGCCATGCCTTCGCTTCAGTTCTCGTATGACACGCCAGTGCTCACCGCTTAACGGCAAGGAGCATATGACCACTTGAGTGCCGTCCGGAAGCTTTACGTCTACGCCCTAATCCCACTCCATCATACTTGCCGTTAAGAAGGTACTATATATCTTGAGGTCAGGCGCTGCGCCTAACAAAATGGCGGGATGTTGAATGCGCGTAGCAATAAGCCGCTGCAAGCCGAGATGCTCGGACACGTTAGGCATGACCTGATTAACCTCTCCGCTCTTTCTGTAGGCGTATGGTTTACGCCTGTGGACCTCAAGCCCTACAGCGTGAAAAGATTTTCTAATTATGCGTTTGGCTAAAGAGATGAGCATGCGACATTCCTCAGTAAGTTACGTGTAAGAGCCAGACTTGTCAGCAGGCTAACTACATAATATATGTAAACTTTCCACATATTACGCTAAATACACATTTTTTTAAAAAATCTTTCCGCACATTACTCTCCTATACAGCGATTGCAAGAACTTTTCCTATAAAATTACAAGTAACCGTGTTATGCCGAATTATTATAGGCGTTCTCATGTTTTGAAAATCCCACAGGGTGGCTGATACAAAATTAAGTTATACTTCATCTTTATGAGAAACGCTGCCACACTGGGAGCGAATTGGGAAGATTGATTACCATATTTAACTTCATTTGTCAAGAAATTCGCTCATTTTTAGGTGCGCCATCACACTTAAACCCACAGCTGCAATCAATCTGCATGGTGCGTTCCCCAAAAATCGATCGCTGGAGCAGTAGGAGCCACATTAGGGAACGCACCCTACGGCTAGGGTAGAAGTAAAGACAACCACAGTAAAGCAAACATCCAAGGTAACCAGTGAGGTAGTGCTCCAACAATTAAAGTCCACTTCTGCTCTCGGTTGAATCCAATCCTTGAAATTTTCGCAAGGCCCTTGGCTTCTTCAGTATCACGCAAGGAGTCCTTGGCTCTTTGAGTAATACTAATTGACAATAAATCACGTTGATCGCCAAGATGTTTACTCACACGCTCAGCAGCTATTATAGCAACACCAACCGTTCCGCAGCAAATAAGTCCTAAAAAAGGTAAACCAATGAGTAATCGATGGACAGAGGGAGAGGGAGTAGAATTTTGTGAGTTAATAAGAAGAAGAACAAATGCAGTTAATAAAAAAGATTGTGAGGTGAACAACCATGATAAACGGTTCATGATCCACTGTTGTTCAGACATGAGCAATTGCTCAATATAAGCTGCTAGAGCTACAACATCTTTTAACTCTGAATTATCTATCGGCTTGCCATTATTCTTGTCAGCTGTTGTCATATTCAATTGTCCTAGAACCTAAGTAGGAGTAATCTAAGTACCTAGGCAAAATTAATTACACATATCTAACCCCGCTCTTGCCTCTTGCCTCTTGCCTCTTGCCTATCTTCACTAGGAAATTAATTTTGCACGACTACTTATATTAATATTACGCTGGGTCAATCTAACTACATATTATACAAAAACTTTCCATATCTCACACCAAATACACATTTTTAAAGAAATCTTTCCGTATATTACTCTTATATAGAGCGATCGCAAGAAACTTTCCCTAATAAAATTACAAGTAAGCGTGTTATTTTGAAAATCCCAAAGGGTGGCCGATACAAAATTAAGTTATACTTCATCTTTATGAGAAACGCTGCCACACTGGGAGCGAATTGGGGAGATTGATTACCATATTTAACTTCATTTGTCAAGAAATTCGCTCATTTTTAGGTGCGATCGCTTTTTACACGATTATTCCGGTTCCGATTGCTTGGCCTAATTTTGGCAGAATTGCCCGATGGATTCCCTTAGTGGGTTTATTTTTGGGTTTAATTTTGGTTTTACTCGATATAACTCTAGCTGGTCTGGGAATGCCACTCCTGACTCGTGCAGTTGTCCTTGTGGGGGTTTGGGTTTATCTAACGGGAGGACTACACCTTGATGGAGTTAGTGACACGGCCGATGGTTTAGCTGTCACTGACCCCCAGCGTCGTTTAGCGGTCATGGCCGATAGTGTTACCGGGGCCTTTGGAGTCATGGCCGTGACCATGGTTTTGCTGCTCAAAATCGCCGCTTTGACGGATTTAAGCGATAATCGAGCCTTAGCTCTAATTTTAGCTCCAATTTGGGGACGTTGGGGGCAAGTAATGGCGATCGCTCTTTATCCCTACCTCAAGCCCACCGGTAAGGGAGCCTTTCATAAAGTGGCTTTTTGTCTGCCTTGGGACTGTGGGGGAGTAATTTGGGGGTTAATCGCCCTATTTGGCGGTCTAAGGTGGGGAATAATCGCCATTAGTGCCGGAATCGCCCTCGCTCTGCTTACTGGTTACTGGTTATATCGTCGTCTTCGCGGTCACACCGGCGATACCTACGGTGCGGTGGTAGAGTGGACAGAGGCTCTATTCTTGGTTTTTTTGACAATAATTAGCTAATTTTTGCCCTCCACAGCCCGTAAACGGGTTAATTTCAGGGTAAATTTTCCCCCACCAGTTTCTCCGAAAGCTCTCACCCGAATAATATATTTACCCGACTCGGTAATGCGTGCAAACAGGAGAGCATTAGTGCCACCATCAGGACCATCATCATTTTCCGCTACAGTGGAACCATCGTCGGCCAGGAGAATTAAAACTCCATCAAAGTTTTCCGATTTGAGATCGATGGCCACCTGATCATCCTTGTCCAAATCGACGGTATAATCCCTAGCAAACCCTCCCTCCCCCGTGGGAATATCTTTGTCGGTGAGAGTATCGTTAATTTCTTTGTTGAGGATGAGGGGGACGGGATTATAGATTTTTTCCGCTCGCACCGGTAAAGATTGACCGCTTAACCAGAATAAAGTGAGCAAGACGCATAAACCAGAATAGCGACCAGTAAAAGGAAATCTTGTCATAGGGGCAGATGTTCGTTTTCTCAATCTCCCTATTCTACAAAAAACTGATAACTATCAGCAGTTCGACAAAATTAAATTCACACCCTGGAAAGGGGGAACGCTGGAACTGCGGAACTGCGGAAAGGAAAAATAGGTGTAATTAATTTTGCTTAGGTACTTATTTCTTGTTGGCAAAACAAGTAAAAAAATCCCCCTTGGATAGTTAGTGGGACTCGGCTAATCCATCTTATACTATACTGAAAGTCCCTAAGGTTTTCTTGAGTATAAAAAGATGCGTCTATTACATATACCTCTGGTTCTTCTCCTTGCCATTCCTCTTCAAACTCTCTCATCATCTCTGGAAAAGCATTTTGGTCTAGCTCATTCCCATCTCCCAATTTCGGAGATTCTCCTAGCAGTTGAAACAGAAGTTCGGGAAAGACTTGAAATAAGGTATAAAATATTTTATCAGTTTTCATTATTTGAGCAAAGACAATCAAACCAATCTGTACTACTTTTTCGGTTCCAAATCAATAGTTTTTTAGTGAATTTTTGTTAAGTTTAGATTAGCTTAAATTTCTAGAAGAAAACCCCCATCCGATGCTACTGGCGAGCAGGCAAGAATGATACCCTTATATGGATGCGATAACTGGCTCTCCTCGACTTTGTGTGATAAGTTTAACTTACATAATGATCGATCTTTGTGTCCTCTGTGTCTGGAGTGGTTCCTTCCACTCCCTCGCCCGCAAGACTGTATCTTAGAATACATTTTACCCACCAAAGCTGGGAGAGCCGATAACTTTTTTAATCAACATCAAATATAGCATCTAAATCTCTAGGGCATATCTTTACCTAAAGCAATAATCCAGACTGTAAGAATAGTAACTGATTTATGGTTCTTCCGAACCTGTCGTGTAAAACTATCGGCAACTTACCCTTGTAAGACTTGTACAATAAAGCTTTGAGTTTTTGTTAAGTAGTCATGCAAAATTAATTACCCAAATAAAAAATTAAGAAGTATAATATATGAAGAAACGAAGTAGCAGGAAAATACAATGAGATTTATTAGAGACCTAAACCCCGAGAGCCAGA
>SFBI01000200.1 GCA_007095845.1 Microcystis aeruginosa Ma_MB_S_20031200_S102 | reverse complement strand
CTGAGGATAGAGAGGTGTTTATGACTTTATCTCAAACCTATCAGGAATGGAAGGAAGCAACTAAACGGGAAGGACTCGAACAAGGACTAGAGCGAGGAAAACTGGAAGGAAAACTGGAAGGAAAACTGGAATCTATTCCCCGTTTGCTTGCTTTGGGTTTAAGAGTGGAACAAATCGCTCAAGCTTTGGATTTAGACTTAGAACAGGTTCGACAAGCGGCGCGAGAGTAAAGGTGGAGAGTTAAAACGCAAAAATGCCACAATAGATAAAATAGGCATTTTCTGACTAACTGACATTTTCTATGAGTAACCACCTAAGCGGAAGCGAGATTCGCCAGCGATTTTTAGACTTTTTTGCGGCCAGAAACCATAAAATTCTCCCTAGTGCCTCTCTAGTACCAGAAGACCCCACCGTTTTGCTGACCATTGCGGGAATGCTCCCTTTTAAGCCGATTTTCTTAGGGCAAAAGACCCCAGAATTTTCCCGCACTACCACTTCCCAAAAATGTATTCGCACCAACGATATCGAAAATGTCGGCCGGACTGCTAGACATCATACTTTTTTTGAGATGTTGGGCAATTTTAGCTTTGGTGATTATTTTAAAGAACAAGCGATCGCCTGGGCCTGGGAATTGTCCACAGAAGTTTTTAACCTTCCCCCCGAAAGATTAGTCGTTAGTGTCTTTAAAGAGGATGAGGAAGCTTTCGCTATCTGGCGCGATAAAATCGGTATTCCTGCCCATCGTATCCAAAAAATGGGCGAAGCGGATAACTTTTGGGTATCGGGCCCCACGGGTCCCTGTGGTCCCTGTTCGGAAATTTACTACGATTTTCACCCAGAATTAGGGGATAAAACCATCGATTTAGAGGATGATAGCCGTTTTATCGAGTTTTATAACCTCGTCTTCATGCAGTATAACCGCGATGCGGACGGCAATCTAACACCCCTAGCGAATAAAAATATCGATACGGGGATGGGTTTGGAACGGATGGCGCAAATCCTGCAAAAAGTCGCTAATAACTACGAAACTGACCTAATTTTCCCGATTGTCGCCGAAGCAGCCCGGTTAGCAGCCATAGACTACCAGAAAGCGGACGAAAAAACGAAAGTTTCCCTAAAAGTCATCGGCGATCATGTGCGTTCGGTAGTACACATGATAGCGGATGGTATCTCAGCATCGAATACTGACAGAGGTTACGTCCTGCGTCGTCTGATTCGCAGAGTAGTACGGCACGGACGTTTAATCGGTATTGAAGGTCAATTTATCAGCAAAGTGGCGGAAGTTGCGATCGCTCTTTCCGAGTCCGTCTATGGCAATGTTCGGGAACGAGAAACGGTGATCAAGGTAGAATTAGAGCGAGAGGAAGCGAGATTTTTAGAAACCCTAGAAAGAGGCGAGAAACTGCTCGAATCGATTCTAGAAAAAGAAAAAAGCCAGATTTCGGGAGTCGATGCCTTTACCCTTTATGATACCTATGGCTTCCCCCTCGAACTCACTCAAGAAATCGCTGAGGAGCAGGGTTTAAGCGTCGATACGGCGGGTTTCGAGCAGGAAATGAAAAAACAGCAGCAAAGATCAAAAGCCGCCCACGAAACCATAGATTTGACGGTACAGGGTAGTTTAGATAAGCTGGCAGAACATATTCACCCGACGGAATTTCTCGGTTATACGGATTTGCAAGCAACCGCAACAGTAACGGCGGTTTTAGTCGCTGGTAAAACGGTGGAATCGGCCGCAGCAGGCACTGAGGTGCAGGTAGTTCTCGATAAAACTCCTTTTTATGCCGAATCGGGTGGACAAATCGGTGATAAGGGTTATTTAACTGGCGATAATCTGCTTATCCGCGTGGAGGATGTGCAGAAAGAATCGGGGATTTTTATCCATTTTGGTCGGATTGAGCGGGGAATTGTCACCACCGGCGATACAATTAATGCACAGATTGACCGTTCCTGTCGTCGTCGCGCGCAAGCTAATCATACCGCCACCCATCTGCTACAATCGGCCTTGAAAAAGCTTGTCGATGGGGGGATTTCCCAAGCGGGTTCCCTAGTCAGTTTCGAGCGCCTCCGTTTTGATTTTAACTGTCCTCGTCCCCTGACTAGCTCTGAATTGCAACAGGTGGAAGAACAGATTAACACTTGGATTGCCGAAGCGCATGACACCGAGATAGCGGTGATGGGATTGGAAGAAGCGAAGCAAAAGGGAGCTATTGCCATGTTTGGCGAAAAATACGGTTCAGAAGTGCGAGTTATCGATATTCCTAGCGTTTCTATGGAATTATGCGGGGGAACTCACGTTAAAAATACCGCCGAGATCGGTTTATTTAAAATCATCTCCGAGACGGGAATCGCTGCGGGAATTCGTCGCATCGAAGCGGTGGCCGGCCCTGCCGTGTTAGCATACCTGAATGAACGGGATCAGGTGGTGCGGGATTTATGCGATCGCTTTAAGGTCAAACCTCTGGAAATTCCCGATCGCATTACGGCCCTACAATCGGAGTTAAAGGGGACACAAAAGCAGTTAGAAGCGGTTAAACAGGAGTTGGCACTAACTAAATCGGATGCTTTGCTATCTCAAGCTGAATCTATCGGCGAATTTAAGCTATTAGTCGCTTCTTTGGGCGATATTGATGCTAATTCTTTGATGGCTGCGGCCGAAAGACTACAGCAAAAATTAGGGGAAGGGGCGGTGATTTTGGCCTCGACTCCCGCAGCTGATAAAGTGAGTTTAGTGGCCGCTTTTAGTCCCCGGGTGATTAAAGATAAGGGTTTACAAGCGGGTAAATTTATCGGTGCGATCGCTAAAATCTGCGCTGGTGGTGGTGGTGGTCGTCCCAATTTAGCTCAAGCTGGGGGACGGGATGCTAGTAAGTTAAGCGAAGCTTTAGCTAAGGCCAAAAGTCAGTTAACTAGCAGTTTACAATAGTTTTAAGGGTGGGCATTTTGTCCACCTTTAAAAAATTAGTTATCCTCTCGGTGTGATTGGTAAAAATAATATGGAACTACTGATCAAGAATTTGGGATCAATTAGAAATAATAGTCAAGCTATAGATTTAACCAAGAAATTTTATACTTTTATTGGTTACAATAATAGTGGCAAAACCCTAGTTTCTCAGCTTTTATGGACAATTTTTAATGATGACAATATTAGAAAGTTTTCCGAAAATACCCAAATTGATTCTTTAGTAATTGACTCGGAAAAACCTATTCAAAAAATTACGATCAATCAAGAATTAATCGATGAGATTCTCAATAAATTTAGCCGATTTATTGAAAAAGAAGTTGTTAATACTTATAATCTTGATGCCAGTATTAAAGAAACGATTATTAGTTCCAATAAATTAATTTTTCAAGCAGATATTAAAGAATTTAAAGAGACGAAATTTAAAACAACTTTTTTGGTTCGTGTTGCAGGAAATAATGATCTGGAGTATTTACAGATTAGCAAGAGCAAAGGTAGCCTAACAATAAATATAAAAGAACCTAATATACCTGAAAAAGTATTTGATAAAATACCCAGAGACTTTTTTGAGAGAGCTAAACCATACAAGGAATCAGTAATTATTCCGTCAATAATAAGAGTGCTTTTGTCTCATGCAGAAGATACTTTTTTTATCCCCGCTAGTCGTAGCTTTTTTCCTGTTTTCTACCAGTACATTTATGAGATAGAGAGAAATAAAAGAAGTGAGTATAATCGTCGATTGCAAGAATTAATAGAAAATATTGATGATGATGGTGATACTAATCGGGATATATTCAAACGTCTTCAAGAACAATTACCCAAAAGGTCTTACACAGAACCAATGAATAAGGTGATTGAGTCGCTTTATTCTCTCAATACCAAGAAAAAAATTAATTCAGTTTATAATTCTCTGATTGAAAAGATGATCGGATTAATGGGAGGAGAAATCACGATTTCTAGTCTAGAATCGATCGCACCTATTCAATTTTCTTTTAAATTCGATGAAAGCAAAGATTTACCCATGTATCTAGCTTCATCTTCAGTCAATCAGTTGACTATCTTGTATCTTTATCTCAAATATTGGGCAAAGGAAAAAAACAATTTTTTGATGATAGATGAACCAGAGGTTAATTTGCATCCCGAAAATCAAATTCGCTTAATGGATATTTTAGTTCAATTTGTCACCGAGCATGATAATCGGGTTTTGATCACCACCCATAGCCCAATTTTAACTGATATTCTCAACAATTATGTTTATCTTCATACCTTAAAAAGTTATGATGTTGATGTCACAAAAATCATTGAAGATAATCAATTAAAAAATTTAAATCCTGAAATTTCACTTGCTAAAGAAGACTTAGGAGTTTACTTTTTCACGGGTGATAAAATTATTGATTATGGAACCAGTGAATATGGTGTTTATTTTCGTAACTTTAAAGAAGTTATCAACTCTGTGCAGAAATCTGGAGAAATTTTAACCAATCATATCTATTTAGCAGAGAATGAGTAAGTCTAACTCAAAAAAAGAAATATTTTCCCTTAGACAAGAGTTTCATCAAGCTTTAGAAAAACAGGGTTTTATTGAAGAAATATCCCTTAGTCAGGATGAGTATATTGAAATTCAAGAAACAAAAAAGAGCGATTTAAAGAAAGTAGTTATTAATCACTTACAGTTATCGTCTAAAAATGACAAAAATATATCTACAGAAGTAGATAAAATCTGGGTTATCAATTTAGAAAAAGAGTTACCCAATATCTCTGCTTCCGGCAAAACCCCTGAAAAAGCTATATTAGTTTTACAGAGAAAAGTCGATGATGGGGGTAAAATTCTCAATTATCATCTGCAAATTTGTTTAATTGAACTCAAAGCATCCCTACAGGCAAAAAAAGACAAAGAAAGCACATTAAAGCAGATTGCTGGTAAATTTCAAAGCGGGATGAATAGAATCTATATGCTTCTGACTCTCAATAATCATGCTAATCCCCAGAAAAACTATCAAAATGCACAAATATTTGTGCAATTCAGAGGAATTATTTTTTATAATCGCAACGAAATTAGTGATCTTGCCAAAGAAAATGAGCCAGACTATAATTTGAGCGAGAGTACCTTATATAAAATTCTCTCTCAATCTACAGAATCAAATTTATTAACCCTAGAAACCCTCTTAGAAGAACGAGATAAAATCGTCGTTAGGTTTATCCAAAATCCCAATCAAAACCAAAATTATATCACCATAGGACTGAAAGAATTACTCTGAATAAATGCTGCTTCTCTGCAATCTTGACAAGCTTTTTAGACATCAGTATTTAATCAGATATGAGTTTTCATTTCACTGTTTACTGTTTACCGATTACTGGAAAAAATACCGCCACGCTCCTATACCTTTTCAACAGGATTTAGTATAATTTTGATGGGCAAAAGAGGTGTGGGGACTAGTTTTGGCTGGCAAATAGGTTCTCCTGTACTAGCGAAGGGGATATTTTTCAGCACGGGAAGACGGTAGGATGAAACTGATTATAATTAATGATAAAGCACGGTCAGCATTGACAATGATTAGCGATCAATCCCTCCCCCCCCAAAATATCGAAGCGGAAGAATCTATCTTAGGTGGTATTTTACTAGATCCAAAAGCGTTAGGTAGAATCAGTGATTTTTTAATTCCAGAAGCTTTTTATGTGAAAACCCATCAAGATATTTATCGTGCGGCACTTGCTTTACAAGGGAAGGGAAAACCGACGGATTTAATGACGGTTAGCAGTTGGTTACAGGATAATCATCTGCTGGAAGAAATCGGGGGAATGCCGCGATTGTTACAATTAATTGAGCGCACTGTCTCGGCTGCTAACATCGATCGCTATGGGGAATTAGTGATGGATAAATATATGCGTCGTCAGTTAATTTCCACCGGGGGAGAAATTATCGAATTAGCTAGGGATACGACGCTAGAATTAGAAAATGTTTTCGATGAATCGGAACAAAAGATTTTTCGTCTCACCCAAAAACGACCCCAGGAGGGTTTAATTTTTCTGGGGGATACTTTAATCGAAACTTTTAACGAAATTGAGAAGATGCAGGAGACCACCACTCTACCCGGTATCGAAACTCAATTTTATGATCTCGATGCCATGACCAGTGGTTTGCAACCCTCGGATTTAGTTATTATCGCGGGTAGGCCTTCCATGGGAAAAACTTCTTTTGCTCTTAATATTGCCTATAATATCGCTCAACAGAATTTACCTGTGGCGGTCTTTAGTTTGGAGATGTCTAAGGAACAATTAGCCCAACGTTTGTTATCGAATGAGGCTAAAATCGAAAGTAATCGGATTCGCTCGGGCCGTTTGGGACAAAATGATTTAGAGAAGGTTCTTGAGGGACTAGATAAGTTATCAAAGTTGCCCATATATATCGATGATAGTGCCAATTTAAGTGTAATTCAAATGCGTTCCCAAGTGCGTCGTTTACAGGCAGAAAAAAAGGGACAAATAGGCTTAGTTTTAATCGATTATCTGCAATTAATGGAAGGAGGAGGTGATAATCGCGTTCAGGAAATTTCTAAAATTACCCGCAGTCTTAAGGGTTTAGCGAGAGAAATTCATGCTCCAGTAATTGCTCTTTCTCAGTTAAGTCGCGCCGTGGAATCTCGCAATAATAAAAGACCGATGATGTCCGATTTACGCGAGTCGGGATCGATCGAACAGGATGCGGATTTAATTATGATGTTATACCGAGATGAATATTATAACCCCGACAGTCCCGATCGAGGTGTGGCTGAAGTAATTATTACTAAACACCGTAACGGTCCTACTGGCACAATTAAGCTACTTTTTCAACCAGAATTTACTAAGTTTCTCAATCTTAAACAAAGTCGTTCTAATTATTAAAATGAAAGCAAATATTAATTATAAAACTCCCAATTGGCTCTTAATATTTTTGGTAATTATCCTAACTCTTGGTGTGGTTTTTCGTTTGGCAAATATCGATAAAAAAATCTATTGGCATGATGAATCCTACACCACGATTAGAACCACTGGTTATCAAGCAAAGGAAATCGCTGATACTATCTTTCAAAATCGTCTTTTATCTACCACAGAATTAGGAAAATTTCAACAACTGAAACCCGAAAGTAATGTTTTTGATACAATAAAATCTCTCGCTAAAGAAGACCCTCAGCACCCACCTTTATACTTCATTATCTCTCGCTATTGGGAAAAAATATTCGGTTTTTCTCCCGTTTCTTCCCGCAGTTTAGCGATTTGTTTTAGTCTTCTCTCCCTGCCATTTATTTACTATCTATCCCTAGAATTATTTGCAGCAAAGTTAACGGCAATTTTAGCAGTAATTTTATTGGCACTCTCTCCAGTTGATATAATATTCGCTCAAATGTCCCGTCAGTATAGTCTTTTAGTTTTGTTAACGATAATCAGTCAATTAATGCTGTTAAAATGCCTCAAAAAAAGAACTCTTGTTAATTGGTCTTTATACACCTTATCTAATACTCTCGGACTCTACACCCATCTCTTTTTTATTCTCAACTTATTTGCTCAAGCAGCCTTGATACTTTGGTATCTTGTTATGAAACCAGAGCGAAAAAATAACTTGATATTTTTCCTGTTATCTGGGTTAACAATGATAATTTTATATATACCCTGGTTACAGGTTTTTTTAACTAACTCTCAAAGGGCCTTTAACTCCACCAGTTGGGCTGCCGTTAACTATCTCGATTGGGGATTGTTCGGTAAATTATGGCTCTTAACTTTTACTTCTCTATTTAGCGATAGTGATTTTGGTTTTAATAACATCTTCACCTATATATATAGAATGATTTTTTTAATCTTAATTATCTATGCTTTTGAGCAAGTTTATCGCTACAATAACCCGATAGTTTTTACTTTTCTGATTACCTCAACCCTAGTACCTTTCCTAGCTTTAGTCATTCCCGATCTAATTTTTATCACCACTAGATCAACTGTCACCCGTTATCTAATTGCGACCTTTCCCACCATCTATATAACTGTAGCTTTTTTCTTGTCACAATTGCTTAGTCAAGGTAAAATTTTAGGTAAAATTATCTTGACTTTTTTGTTAACTGCTAGTATAATATCGAACTTTAATAATGCTCTTTCTGAAACAAGTTGGGCAAAAGTTCCTAGTTATTGGAATGGCGAAGTTGCCAGAAAAATCAATGCGGTACCCAATGCAATTATTATTAGCGACGAAGGTAATGACTGGACTAACTTAGGTGATTTGCTTTCCCTTAATTATCGTCTTAATGCTGATGTACAATACTTTCTAACTACCACAAACCCCGATACCGATAAGTTAAAAGAAGTCCTAGAAATTCCCCAAGCTAACTTATTTCTTTTTCGTCCTTCCAATCGGTTATTACTGGCCCTAGATCAATTCGATATTCGTCTTGATGACTTCTATCCTCAAGGTCAATTGTGGCGAGGAAAGAAATAGATAAATATATATATTGGGTCAATCTAGCCTCAAAGAGTTGGGCAAAGCTGTTATTATAACCAGTTAAAACCGTTAATTCTCACCCTAAAGAAATGACTTTTCTAATTCCGACTAGCGTTTGGCGGCAAATTCTGAAAAAGCTCCCTATACTACTATTCTTAACATCTTTTCTTATAGTCCTACTCTTCGGCTATTTTTCCGCCGCTTTTTCTCAAAGTCGGGATGCCGATATCCGCGGTGTTTGGATCACCACCAATGATACTGCGATGCTGATGGACAGGGATAAACGACAACAGGCGATCGAGCAATTAGTTAATCTTAATTTTAATGCTATCTATCCCGTGGTTTGGAATTCCGGTTATGCTCTCTATCCCAGTGCGATCGCCCAAAGGGAAGGAATACAGCCTTTTTTGCCTACGGGAGCGCAGGGACAAGATATTTTGGCAGAATTGGTGGAACAAACCCGTGGAAGGGGATTATTGGTCATTCCTTGGTTTGAATTCGGATTTATGGCCCCTCCTACCTCAGAATTAGCCTTAAAACATCAGAACTGGTTAACCCAAAAACGCGACGGGGGGACTACTTGGGTAGGAGCAGCCGGTGAGGTGGTGTGGTTGAATCCTTTTCGTCCCGAGGTGCAGAATTTTCTGCGGGAATTAGTCTTGGAAGTAGTGAAACAATATGATATTAACGGCATCCAATTCGACGATCATCTGAGTTTACCCAACGAATTCGGCTATGATCCCTATACTATCGCTCTTTATCAACAGGAAACCGAAAAAACGCCCCCAGCTAACCCCCGGGATCCCGAATGGACAAAATGGCGGGCCGATAAAATCACCGCTTTTTTAGCTAATCTCAAAGAATCAATTGAGGCAATTAAACCGAATATACTGCTTTCGATCGCCCCTAATCCCTACGAATTCGCCTATAATGGTCATTTACAGGATTGGCTCGCTTGGGTGCGACAAGGATTAGTCGATGAGTTAATCGTACAGGTTTATCGTCCCGATCTGCCCAGTTTTCTCAAACAAATAGAGCGTCCCGAAATTCAGGAAACCCAGCAAACTATCCCCACCGGTGTGGGAGTTTTAACCGGTTTACGCAACCGACCAATTGCCCTACCCTTGATTGAAGAAAAGGTAGTGGCTGCTCGTCAACGGGGTTTAGGAGTGATTTTCTTCTTTTATGAAAGTCTCTGGCAGCAAGCTTTGGAACCTCCAGAAACGAGAAAAGCAGCAATTCAAGCGATGTTTTCGCAACCCATCACTCCCCGTCTTCCCGTGGTGGAAAATATTCCTCTAGTTAGTACACCTGAACCTATTAGCCAGCCAAGACTAACTCCCACACCTCCCCCCTTAGCGCCGGACGGTATCGAAATTCCTGTAATTCCCCCTCCGGGTAGTTAGTAGCAATTTTTGCCCACAAAGTCAATGCTACTGGTCGCTTGACCCCCACCCCGAACGGTGACAAAATTATTTTCATTCTTCGTGTTTTGGTATCCCGTCAAAATAATAATCACGTTGTTCAGATCCGTTAGTGGGGAGTTAAGCGATATTTTCTGACGGAATATCAGCCATAATTTCCTAAGCGATTTGCCAGGTGGGTTGACGAGTTTCAGGATATTTTTCTGATTTTCCCAAGTTATAGTCATTTCAAATAAGTGTGAGACGAGGGAAAAATAAGGTAAAATAAAGAGAAACGAGCAATCCATACAGAAAAATGTCTTATAGCCTAGACTTGAGAAAAAAAGTGATCG
>SFBI01000020.1 GCA_007095845.1 Microcystis aeruginosa Ma_MB_S_20031200_S102 | reverse complement strand
CAACTTCTGGCCATCCTAACCCTTCTTCTCGACTTATTTCTTCGATACTACAATTTTTTACTCTCTCATAAATCATCGATTCATAGCGAATTGTGTGATGCTGTCTTAATCTCATAAAACTCAGTCTTTCGCTGATATACTTTTGGCACTTTTGACAATAAAACTGGCGGCGTGGTACTTCTAAATATACTCGATTGCCTAATATTGACAAATCTCTGACTAGATTATGAGCTTTAGGAAAATTGTTTCATCAATTTTTTGATAATTGACCACTGTTACATTTGGTAAATCGAGGAGTTGATCAAAATTTATCCACATAACCCACCTCCTGTTCTGTGTTACTATTATACCATGCTCACACAGAACCTAGAAGAGCCGCCATTGTTCAAGTAGTTCTTCTTCTTTACCCATAAATACCTCGCTCTTCAATTATGAATTATTTGCTTTTAAGCAATGCTCATTAATAAAAACCACTCCAGACACAACGGTTAGGAACTTTTTCTATATACATGACCACTATTGCACGGGTACAGCAAGAAAAGTTAACTGGTCTATCCATTGCTGGACAAGGGTTTTTGGCTCTTGTAGTAGATATGTATTGGAAAAGTTCAGGTATTTTAGGTGGGAATTGGTTCACCAGGACGCAAACTAGACCATTTACCAGTTTCCCGTAAAAAGCTATCGCAACCCACCACATCCCATTCCATTTCGATATAATCTTCCTTGGTGCGAATGTTAACGTTAATAGAAGGGTTCTTCGCTTCAAAGTCCGGTGTCTCGGTGAGATGACGTTCCTGATGTTGTGTTTCTACGGCATGATAGGTGAAACAGCGATCAACAAAATAGCAGTTAATACAAATACACATAAGTTTAACTCTATAGGTCTTTTCCGTTAATCTAGCTCAGTCTCTCCCCAAATGGGGCCGGTCAAAATTATATTTTTGTAAATTTATCTTCTCGATGTCTTGTCAAAAAAACCTAGATAGTTTAGTTAAAGAAGTTTTTGCGATTAATCAGCAAGAATTGCCAGAAAATGCTTATTTAGTCGGTGGTGCTGTGCGAGACGCTTTATTAAACCGTCAGAAAGACTATATTGACCTAGATTTTGTGGTTCCCGAAAAAGCGATCGAAATTGCTCAAACTATTGCCCATCAGTATAAAGCCGGTTTTGTGGTTTTAGATGCAGTTCGTCAAATTGCTCGCGTCGTTTTTCCGCAGGGGACTCTTGATTTCGCGCAACAGGAGGGAGAATCCCTAGAAATAGACCTAAAAAGACGGGATTTCACCGTTAATGCTCTCGCTTATAATCTCCAAACCCAAGAAATTTTCGATCCTTTAGGGGGATTAAAAGATTTAGGCTGCCAATCTCTGCGGATGATTTCCCGCGAAAATCTCCAAGATGATCCCCTAAGATTATTAAGGGCCTATCGACAAGCGGCTCAATTGGACTTTACAATCGAACCCCATACCCGTGCAACTATTCGTTCCCTTGCCCCTTTATTGCGCCGTGTAGCCGCCGAAAGGGTACAATCTGAGTTGAATTACCTTTTGCTCAATTCCCGTGGCAATAAATGGCTAAAAAGTGCCTGGGAAGATGGCTTATTATCTCTCTGGTTGCGTCGGATTACCCCCGCAAAAATGGAGCGAGTTATGGGGGTGGAAGCGGCAGCAGGATTGTTAGAATCTTTGTCACCGGAAAAATTTATCTTTTCCCCTTCTCAGTTACAGTTGACAAAATTAGCTCTATTGGTATCGGATATTTTAGCAGAAGCGGAAAAAGAGTTAATCGAGCTTAAGTATTCCCGTGGGGAAATTCGCACGGTAATGACGGTAATTAAGTCTTTACCCTCCCTCAAGGAAGCAGCTAATTTAAGTCTGCGGGAACAGTATTTTATTTATCTAAATGCGGGAAAAGTATTTCCTGTTTTTGCCCTTTTTGCTTTATCAATGGGGATTAACAAAAATATTGTCGCTTCCCTGTTTACTTCCTATCTCGATCCTGATAATATTATCGCCCATCCCCGACCTTTATTAAGAGGCGATGATTTAATTAACCATTTACACCTGAAACCTAGTCCGATTATCGGTAAGTTATTAATCGAGGTACAAATTGCCCAAATTGAAGGCAAAGTGACAGTTTTTCAGGAGGCGATCAATTTTGCTAAAAAGTTATTATAACTAACAATCCTCACTTTGAGATTGGTTTAGGTTTATTTAACCAAGAAACCGACAACCCTACAACCCCATCTGGTGTCTAAACGTTTCGCACTTATGATCAACGCTGTAGTATATATGATCTTTCTTGGATTTTTTCGATAATTAGCCGTATTCTACGTTAGAATAGATTCAGAATTTAAGGATAAAACTTCGTCTTCTATGAATCCCGTTGTTTTGGTGCATGGTTTTCTGGATACTACTGCTGTTTTTAAACCGATGAGTGAGTATTTAAACTATCATGGTTGGCAGGTGCATAGTTTTAATCTAATTCCCAATCATGGTTACGAAAAGTTAGAAGTTTTAGCCAGTCAGGTGGACAATTATATCGAGAAAAACTTTGCTAAAGAGCAGAAAGTAGATCTGATTGGGTTTAGTATGGGAGGACTAATTACCCGCTACTATCTGCAAAGATTGGGAGGAGTGGAAAGAGTGCAACGTTACCTAAATATTTCTGCCCCGAATCGAGGCACTTTAACTGCTTATAGTTTACCCTTAGACGGGATTAGACAAATGCAGCCGGGGAGTCAATTTCTAGAGGATTTAAATCAAGATTGTCAACAAACTTTAAATAAAATTAAAACCACAATTATCTGGACTCCCTACGATTTAATGATATTTCCTGCCCATAGTTCCCGTTTATCGGTGGGCAAAGAAATTTCCATTCCTGTATTGCTTCATGCTTGGATGGTCAAAGATAGTAAAGTTTTAACAACAATTAAAGAGACATTATTAGAATAGAAATAAGTACCTAAGCAAAATTAATTACACATATCTAACCCCCTCTTGCCTTTTGCCTCTTGCCTTTTGCCTATCTTTACTAGGAAATTAATTTTGCACGACTACTTACTGCTTGTCTCCAACACTGAAACAAGGTCAAAATATTACCGACAAAAAAGTTAATTTTTATCAAAAAAGCTTGACTTAAGGTTATAATTGTGCAAGGCGATCAAATTATCCTAGGTGTCACCATGTCCACTCAAGAACCTACCCTAACCGATGTTCTCAACGAATTGAAAAGCTTCCAAATGGCAGTAAATCAACGTTTTGAGGCGATAGATCAAAGTTTTGAAGCGATAGATCAAAGTTTTGAGGCGATAGACCAACGTTTTGAGGAAATAGACCAACGTTTTGATACTATGGGGCAACGCTTTCAGGAAATAGACCAAAGATTAGACAAGCTCGACTATAAATTTGACACCTACGAAAAAGCCTCCGAAAAAGTGCTGAGATTAGCCACGACAATTATTATCGCAGCCGCCACCGTAGCGGTTTTACCCTCGGCCTTTCAGGCCATCGGACCTCTATTAACCCAGATCATCGCCGCCAGCAATAACTAACTTGTGATCGATACTTGACAATTCCATGGTATGATAGGGGTTTTGGAAGTATTGTTTTAGGTCAAGATCATGGCGAAACGAATGCAGGTTATCCTCAATCAAAAAGTCACCAAATTAGGTGAAAATGGCGATGTGGTGGAAGTCGCCCCCGGTTACGCGCGAAATTACCTTATCCCCCAAGGGGTGGCCGTTTTAGCCACCAAAGGCGCGATGAAACAGGCAGAATTTAGGAAAGAAAAAGAGCGTCAACGTCTCCTCGCTGAAAAACAAGAAGCAGAAACCAGAAAAACTGCGATCGAAAAACTCAGTCCCTACACCATCTCTAAACAGGTGGGTGAAAACGAGGCGATTTTCGGTACTGTCACCAGTCAAGATGTGGCTACGGTTATTCTAGAAAATGCCAAATTAGAAATCGATCGCCGTGGTATTACCGTCCCCGATATCGGCCAATTGGGAGTCTATAAAGTACAAGTCAAACTCCATCCCGAAGTGAGTGCCGATATCGAAATTAAAGTAACTGCACAATAACAATTATCGGGGCATAGTTATCAGTAATCAGTGAAAATTTATCAGAGCGATTAACTAGCTAATGGCTGCTAGCTAATAGCCATTTACATCTCAAAAATTATGACTCATTCCACGGATATAAAAACCCTAGCACGCTGGATGGCGGCGGATTTTAGTAATCAAGAACAAGCTTTTGCTAATCCGCCTTTTTTTGCCCATATTCGCGTGTGTATGCGTCCTTTACCCGATGAATTACTGAAGGGAACCAGTTTATTTTTAGAGCAGGCCTACGATTTTATGCTCAATACTCCCTATCGTTTGCGAGTGTTTAAATTATCGGTAGTCGATGACCATATTGAACTAGAAAACTTTAAAGTTAAAGAGGAAGCTAACTTTTTTGGTGCTTCTAGAGAACCCCAGCGTCTCAAAAATCTCAGCTTAGACCTATTAGAACCGATGCCGGGTTGTGATATGAATGTAACTTGGACAGGTAACAGTTTTAAAGGGGTGGTGAAACCGGGTAAACAATGTTTAGTCTTTCGCAAAGATAAAATGACTTATTTAGATAATAGTTTTGAAATTAGTGAACAGGGATTAATTAGCGTCGATCGCGGTTTAGATCCCGAAACCGATCAATTAGTCTGGGGTTCGATCGCCGGTCCCTTTGAGTTTGTGCGTCGCAGTAGTTTTGCTGAGGAAGTGTGAGAAAAATTCTCGGTTTTTAGCTATGAAAATCGCCACATGGAATGTCAACTCAATTCGCAGCCGACAAGAGCAGGTAATTAACTGGTTACAACTTAATCCCGTTGAGGTTTTATGTTTGCAAGAAACCAAGGTCATCGATCGAGATTTTCCCAGAGAAGCTTTTGAATCTTTGGGTTATCATCTCTATATTTCTGGACAAAAATCCTATAATGGTGTAGCGATCTTTAGCCAGAAACCTATGGACGATATCACTGTGGGATTTAGTCCCATTATCGGCGAAAATTTAACGGGAGAACTGGACGAACAAAAACGTTTAATTACTGGAGTAATCGGCGATATTCGGATTATTAATCTCTACGTTCCTAATGGTTCTTCCCTAGATAGTGACAAGTATATTTATAAGCTTAAATGGTTAGAAACTCTCAGGAAATATCTAGATAAAATAATTAATTCTCAACCCCAAGAATTATGTATCTGTGGAGATTTTAATATTGCCTTAGAAGATAAAGATATTTATGATCCCAAGGGCAAAGAAAATCATATTATGTCTTCAGCTAAAGAAAGAGAAGCTTTAGAAAAGGTCTTAGAAATTGGTTTACAAGATGCCTTTAGAAAATTCACCTCAGCAGCAGGACATTATAGTTGGTGGGATTATCGCAGCGGTGGTTTTGCTCGTAACCGAGGTTGGCGAATCGATCATCTTTATTTAACTCCTCAGCTATACGAAAAATCCGTTAATTGTCTGATCGATCGAGAACCCAGAAAACAAGAAAAACCTAGCGATCATACCCCCGTTATTCTGGAAATATCAAGCAAAAATAGCTAAAGGATCAACCTAGACTTTGCACAGCCATAATTTTGCTCTCTTAGCTTCCCTAACTAGGGACTTTCACCTTGAGGATTTATTCAGTAACGAGAAAATGCTATGATTCGGGTTGAATTTACCAAGTTTATTAAATTATGCGTTCTCCCCAATTAATTGTTCTATTGCTCGGTTTATCCTTTCTCCCCAGCATCTCCCCCTCTTTTGTCCATGCTAACCCCTCGATAGTGCAGGTAAAACAATCGAGTAATCGCGATGGGGGACAAAAAATCAGTGAAGCGGAAATTAAAGCAATGATTCAAGACATTGAAACCGCTATTAAAGATAAAAATATCGCCCTAATCCTCAAACACTATGCCCCGTTTATTTCCTCGCAATTGACCATTAAAACCGATGCTAGTACCGAAATCTTTGAGTTAAATGGCATCACGGAACATAAAACATTTTTAGAGGAATCCTACAAAAATATTAAAAGTATAGAGGTTCTTTCTGAGAATTGGGACGTGGATATTCTTGCTAATGACGAGATGGCGATTATCACTCGTGATCGGGTAGTCAATATTACCAATACCGAGGGTGATAACTATATAGTGGCATCGGAAGCAGTGGCTAAAGTCGCTCCCATCGACGGCAAATTGAGGATATTTTCCATTCAAGAAACCGCCGAAGTGGGACGCAGACCAAAAAAATAATTAGTTTCTCCGGTTAGGACTAGACCAACCCGATTCCCGGCGTCTTCGTCCCTCGATAAAACCGTCATCGTAGTCTCTGGAATTGCGCGGATTGTCATAGCGGGCAAAGTTAAAACCGTCCTCTAATCCGCGCTGAAATTCTTGCTCTGGTGGTACAAATCGATAACGTTGTCTATTATCCTGTACCACCCGGTTGATTAACAAGGCCCCCGCTCCAATACCAACGGCCTCACCAAAGGTTAAAGACTTAGCATAGTTGATGTTAATTGTCAAGAAAGTTGTTGTTAAAATTAAGGCTTTTCCCCAATGTTGACCCATAAAATCCTCCTTCAAAAAATCAGGTTGACAACAAAACCAGTACAGATAGAGAGTTTCTCATAAAATTGACCACCGACTCCCTAAAATGAAAACTTTGTACCTCATCATTACGATAAATGAGATCAAGAAGTTTTAGAAGAATGGGAGTGAAAGCGAATCCCCAAGAAGACATCGTAGAGAAAACTCCAGAAATTCTTACCTTGCAGTAAACCCAAAGACTGTTCACAGTCTTTTGCGTCTAAAAGCGGTTTAATGGCATAGTATGCCGGTTGGTATTTGTACCAGGGAATCGACGGCCAAAGATGATGCACGAGATGATAATTCTGCCCTAAAATCAGCAGATTTAACAGAGGACTGGGGTAAACTCGGGAATTTTTCCAACGATCGCGCTCTTGGAAAGGACGATGGGGAAGATAGTCAAAAAATAAACCGAGGGCAATTCCCACCACTAAAGCGGGAACAAACCAAAAATTCATCACATAGCCAATAAAACCGAATTGACAGGCGACGATGACTATGGTAGCCACAAAAAGACGACTGAGGAACCATTCCAGCAGTTCGTATTTTCGCCAGAGTTGCCGCTTAAAAAAGAAGATTTCGTGATAAAAAAATCTGGCCGCAATCATCCACAAAGGGCCACCGGTGGAGACAAAATGATCCGGATCATTTTCGGGATCGTTAACGTGCGCGTGGTGCTGTAAATGGACTCTAGTGAAGACCGGAAAGGCAAAACCGAGCATTAAAGCACTACCATGACCTAAAATAGCATTAAATACCCGATTTCTATGGGCAGAATTATGAGAGGCATCGTGGATAACTGTCCCCGATAAATGTAAAGCGAGGACATTAGCACTAAAACAAATCCAGTCCGGCCAGGACCATAGCCAATAGCCACAGGTAGATAGGGTTATTAGGCTCAAGGCACTAAAAAACATGGTAACGTTTGGGTTGAAGCCCCCCGGTGCTTTTAAATACTCTTTGGGGACTGTCAGCAACATCTCGGCCGACTGCATTATGGGTGTTGCTCCTTATTGTGTTCGCTTTACTGGCGTAAATTATCATACTACGGCTTTTTCATAAAGTTTTGTAACATTATCTTAATTAATCTAAAGCTATGAAGAAAGTAAGGATTTGTTATATGGTCTTCCCCCTCAGTCCCCGAAGGAAAAGCAAGGCTACAAGTGAAAATCACGGGCGCTTAACGCCAGTTTCGCACTTAAACGATTAAAAAATTCGGCTAGAGACTCGGCTTGAGAGGGAGCGATCGCCTGTTTCCCCCCTATCACCGATTCTACCCTATCCCGATCGCCGAAAATATCGATAAGACACTCCCTATCGATATCGAATTCATGCAGTAAAGATTCTAACGTAGCGGTAGGATTTGTTCGGGCGATCGGATAATGTTTCTGCTCGTATTCTTCCACTAATAACACCAATAAATCAAATAATAGTCCTTCGTCATTGCTTAACTCGCGTGACATCATCCCTTCAATTATGCTTAAAAATCGCTCGTATTCTTGGGAGTTATTAATCGGTTTCGGTTGATACTGCAAGCGACCTTGAACCTCTACTAAATTTTTCCAGTTAGCCTTACTAGCGAAGTTATAGTTACTAATTCTGTCCGCAAATATTGCATCTAGAATTAGCTTTGTACGCTTTGACCCGTACTGGGTTAACTACGAACCTCTCTATCGGATTCCCGCTAAAGGCGGCCTCTCCGACT
>SFBI01000002.1 GCA_007095845.1 Microcystis aeruginosa Ma_MB_S_20031200_S102 | reverse complement strand
CATGATTTTAGTGCATTAAAGAGGGCAAGAATGTATGCTCCTGTGGGGACAACCCTTGATGAAATTATTCGTACTTATTGTGTCGCCTAGTGTCTCGTTCTTATTTGAAATAACTATATACCTGTCAATCGTTTCCCCTTTTTTTAAGTTTCTTCTCTTTTTGTTAAGAAAGATCTGACTAATGGATAGCTTGATAAGGGGGGTGTCTGACAACTTTTAACGCCTACCTACTTAATACTGATTTTAATTATGTAGATGGACTGATTTTAGAACATTGGTAAAGACTGTATCACCTACAAAAACAGCCTACAATAGTACTAGGCGATCGAATGTTCCCGGAAATTCAGATGAGTCAATCCCCCGTCACCGATTCCCTAGAAATTATCCTAACAAATATCACGGAAAAATTAGACTCTTTACAGAAAGATGTCACCGATCTAAAAGTAGATATGGCGGAGGTGAAAACCGAACTCAAAAGTATTGATAGGCGATTGGAAAAAGTAGAGGGAACACAGGACGCTTTAATTAAGGATGTATCTGACCTTAAGGGAGCAAAATCGTTGATTATTCCCGTGGTAGTGGCAGTATTAACCAGTATTCTGACTCTGCTGGTGCGATCGATCCCGAATCCTTAAAGGATTTTTCTGGGAACGGCGATCGATTTTTGCCGGTGTATTTTCGTTTTCCCTTCAATCCGCCGGAGGGAGAAGGATCGGCTCGAAAACCGTCACATCCTCTTGATTTAACCTTTGAGCTAGATCAGCTTCTTCCAATCTTTCTAGAAAGGGCAAAATATCACTAAATGCCCGAAAACCTAAACTTTCAAGCTCATCGATGGTGATCGAATCGTCGGAGATATTACCTTTGCGTTGCAAAAGCAGACGAATTCTTTCCTCTTTGGCGTTTAAGGCCGCTTGTTGTCGGAAATCCTGTCCGGCTGCTCTTAATCCTTGTTCGAGAACTTCCATTGTGATTGTTTTAACCTGAAGATCGGCCGCAGTGGAGAGTACAATATTCCCCAAGCGGTTGAACAAACGGGGTCTGCCGAGAGAAACCTCGCAAAAACGTCTTGCCGCGTCTGGTAAAAAGGGAAGTACACACCTGTCATCTTTCGGATCGATACAATCGTTTTTAATTCTGGCACTGTTGAGATAGTTAATTAACATCTGGTATGTGGTATCCGCATCTAGTTCTTCTAGCGGCAATTGCAAGTCAAATAAACCGCGTTCACTGGTTAATAAATCTCCCGTCATCCCGATGGGGTGAGCCGTCAGCATAAACCAAGCCCGACCTTTTAACATTCCCTGCGCGTCGTGCATCATTTGCCGTACCACACTAGGATTTTGTTTATCTAGATCATCGATCGCGATCAGAATCCCCTGCGGATATATTTTTTGCGCCCGCTCTAACAATGTATCGAAGCTCACAGTCGGATATTGAAATTTCGTGAGCGGTAAATCTTTCTCGGTAAGTTTACCCGTAAGGATTGCATTAGCCCCTACTTCCGCCCCGCGTTCTTTTAACACTTTGGCGGTGGGAATTCCCATCTGATGGAGTTGACGCTGCGCCCAATCGTCATTTGGCATCGCTCTAGCGAGGGCGATCAGTGCTGTAGTGGCGATATCTAAACCTGCGGGTAGAGATATATAGGTAGTCAACATTTGCGGACGATTGCGGCGTATAACCGACAATGCTTCCAGTAAAAAAGCACTTTTGCCGATTCCTAAACGACCAGAAACCAGAATCCGACGACGCTCGCGACTTTGGAACAGATTAAACACCCGCGTCAATTCATTTTTTCGCCCGGTAAAAACACGATCGAGGGTATCGCTGTTTAAATCGATCGGGCTTTCGGTAAAGGGGATTTCCTTCAGTCCTAACCGTTGGATATTGTCAAAGGATTGCTTAAAAAGATCATCGGCACTTGTCATAAATATACCTCGCTGGTTTGTCGTTCGATCGCCCGTCGAGAAGCTTGATAGATAATGTCTATCTCCTCCACTTTATCGGGATCGGTCTGTGGTAGTTGTCGGTAGATTGCCTTCGCTCGATCGAGTTCCTCCATTCCTTTCTCTAGATGTCCTTGGGATACGAAAACAGTCCCCAATCCGGCGCGACTTTTGGCGATTCCAGGTAAATCCTGTAAATATTCGTACCAACGCAGGGCATCGCGATAGTAGAGACGGGCTTTCTCTCGATCGGACAGAACTTCGTAGGCGCGGCCGGTGTGGTAGAGCGCGTTCGCATGGGCTAGGCGATCGTCACTGGTGCTAAGTTGATTGACGCTATTTAACAACAGTTGTAACCCTTGCTGCCATTCGCCATCCCGCACCAGACGACGACCGAGAATGGTTTGGGTAGTGGGCAGCGCTTTCCAGATATCTTTTCGATCGTAATGTTCGGGACTAATCAGATCTAGGGCGGTTTTATAAGCTTCTAAAGCTCGTTGAAGATCGTCGGGATTTTTGTCGCGATCGTACCTTTGAGAAAGAGCTATTCCTAATCGATACTGAGAGTCAATAAAATCTTGACAACCTGCGGGGGAGACTTCTAGAGCTTCTTGGAGTAGAGCGATCGCAGTATCGAGATCGCCGGGGTTATCCCGTTGCATCAAAGCTTCTGCCAAATCCCCTTGATTCTTCGCCCATCTCACAGGAAGTGCGGCGCGAGTAAAGATTTGAGCGGCTTGATTGTGGAGATCGATCGCCTGTTCTAAATTGTCCTTCCGCTCTCCTAAAACTCGCTCGCAATAGGCATTGGCCAAATTCTGCTGACTTATCGCCCAATTTTCGGGGAAATTCTCGCGGGTATAGACTTCTAACGCTTGCTCGTACAGTTTGATCGCTTTCTCCAGATTCTCAGCCCGATCGCCCAGTATTCGATTACTGTAAACGCTGGCAAGGTTATTGAGGGTTCCCGCCCAATCGATGGGGAAATTCTTGCGGGTTTTAATTTCTAAAGCTTGCCCGTACAGTTCGATCGCTTTCTCTAGATTTTCCGCCCGATCGCCCCGAATTCGATTAATGTAAGCGCTGGCGAGGTTATTGAGGGTCATCGCCCAATCGACGGGGAAATTCTTGCGGGTTCTAACTTCTAAAGCTTGCCCGTACAGTTCGATCGCTTTCTCTAGATTTTCCGCCCGATCGCCCCGAATTCGATCGCTGTAAGCGATAGCGAGGTTATTAAGGATTCTTGCCAAATCGACGGGGAAATTCTCGCGGGTATAGACTTCTAAAGCTTGCCCGTACAGTTCGATCGCTTTCTCTAGATTTTCAGACCGATCGCCCCGAATTCGATCGCTGTAAGCGAGAGCGAGGTTATTGAGGGTTCCTGCCCAATCTACGGGGAAATTTTTGCGGGTTCTAACTTCTAAAGCTTGCTCGTACAGTTTGATCGCCCTTTCTAGATTCTCAGCCCTGTCGCCCAGTATTCTGTTTTTGTAAGCGACAGCGAGGTTATTGAGGGTTCCCGCCCAATCTTCGGGGGAATCTTCGCGGGTGTAAATTTTTAGGCTGAGATTATGAGCAGTAATACTTAATTCTAAATTTGTTGCTCGATCGCCTAACGGAAACTTGTAAATGGTGACAGCAAAATTCTCGAAAAGGCTGGCTATTTTTTCTCGCTCGTCTATTGATTTATCGGCGATTAAGCTTGTGAAGACTAAAGGTAAAGCGTCTGAAAGTAAATCATCTAATTTATTAATATTTGCTTTTAAAAATTGCTGTAGCTTCGTTTCATCTTTGGAATTTTTTCGATAAAAATCCCCAAAAGCAAGGAGAAAATCCTTAAATTTTCTCGTGGGAGTTGGCGACTGACCGAATCCTTTCGCTTTTTTCGACATCGTGGTATAAGTTAACAATCCAGATTTGTTCCGCATGGTGGGCTGTAAATCGGGATACCCGATCGAGCTATCAATATTTTACCGCAAGGAAAAAGCGCCGGGGATAAAATTGTACTTTCCTTAACCCGAAGTGATGTTTTTTCATCAAAAAAAACTCGATCGCTTAAATGCGATCGAGTCGAGAAAAAATAGACTAATTATTAATAGTCGAAGTCACCACCGCCGCCGGGAGCAGCGGCTTTTTCTTTTTCGGGTTTATCCACCACAATACACTCGGTAGTTAAAACCATACCGGCGATAGAAGCGGCATTTTGTAGGGCAGAACGAGTCACTTTCGCGGGGTCAACGATACCCGCCTCAAACATATCGGAGAACTCACCAGTAGCGGCATTATAACCGACATTAAAGGGCTTTTCTTTCACCCGTTCGGCAATAACTGCACCGTTTTGGCCGGCATTTTCAGCGATCCGTTTTAAGGGAGCAGCAATGGCGCGAGAAACGATTAAAGCGCCGGTTAATTCTTCATGGTGTAGGGTTTCTTTGGCCCAGGTTTCCAATTGGGGAGCCAGGTGAGCTAAAGTAGTACCACCTCCGGGGACGATACCTTCTTCTACGGCTGCTTTAGTGGCGTTAATCGCGTCTTCTAGGCGCAATTTGCGGTCTTTCATTTCCGTTTCGGTAGCTGCACCGACTTTAATCACTGCCACACCCCCGGCTAATTTAGCCAGACGTTCTTGCAGTTTTTCTTTATCGTAGGAAGAATCGGTTTCCTCGATTTGACGGCGAATTTGCTCACAACGGGTTTTCACTGCCACGTCGTTGCCTTCGGCCACGATGGTGGTGGTATCTTTGTTCATGGTGATACGACGGGCCGTACCTAAGCTGTCAATTTTGGTGGTTTCCAGTTTTAAACCCGCATCTTCGCTGATTACTTGACCACCGGTTAAGACGGCGATATCTTCTAACATCGCTTTTCTGCGATCGCCAAATCCAGGAGCTTTCACCGCAGTGACGTTAAGAACACCGCGCAGACGGTTAACCACTAGGGTTGCCAAAGCTTCTTTTTCAATGTCTTCGGCGATAATTACTAGGGGTTTACCTTGACGGGCCACTTGTTCGAGAATGGGAACCAAATCCTGTACTAAACCGATTTTTTTGTCGGTAATCAGAATAGCGGGATCTTCAAAAACGCATTCCATGCGTTCGGTGTCGGTGACAAAGTAGGGAGAGATATAACCTTTGTCAAAACGCATCCCTTCGGTGATTTCTAGTTCGGTGGTCATCGATTTCCCTTCTTCTAGGGAAATTACGCCTTCTTTACCGACTTTATCCATGGCCGAGGCGATCATTTGACCGACTTCATCATCGTTACCGGCAGAGATAGCGCCCACTTGTGCGATCGCTTTGGAATCTTCTACGGGTTTCGCGTGTTTGGCGATTTGACTGACGAGGAAATCGGCAGCTTTATCGATACCTTTTTTCAGAGAAATCGGGTTAGCACCAGCAGCGACGTTGCGTAAACCTTCTTTAACGATAGCGTGGGCGAGAACGGTGGCGGTAGTTGTACCATCACCGGCTACATCGTTGGTTTTTGAGGCGGCTTGGCGAATTAAAGCCACACCAGTGTTCTCGATATGGTCTTCCAGTTCGATTTCTTTAGCGATGGTGATGCCATCATTGACGATTTGGGGTGCGCCAAATTTCTTTTCGAGGACGACGTTACGACCTTTGGGACCGAGGGTGACGGCTACCGCTTCGGCCAGAAGATCCATGCCTTTTTCTAGGGCGCGACGAGCATCTTCGTTGTAGATAATAGATTTAGCCATAATGTATCGTTATTCGTGCAAAATAGGGGTTTTCAAGGGTAGATGATTAGGAAACGGAGGCGAGAATGTCTTTTTCGGAGAGGAGAACGTATTCTTCGCCACCAAGTTTGATATCGGTTCCTGCATATTTGGAGTAGAGAACTTTGTCACCCACACCCACTTCCACAGGGGTGCGGCTACCGTCATCGTTGCGTTTGCCAGCGCCGACGGCCACGACTTCCCCGATTTGGGGTTTTTCTTTAGCGGCATCGGGAAGGAAAATGCCACCGGCGGTTTTTTCTTCGCTGGGGCTAACTTTAACGAAAACTCGATCGCCTAGGGGTTTAACAGTTGTTACATTGATGCTGACTGCAGCCATGGAATATCCTCCGTTTGTCTTGTATTTGGGTAAGTGCCTTTTCCAGATTAGCACTCTTACCTTCCGAGTGCTAATTTACCGAAATAGAAGGCCCCCTGACAACGGCTCGATCGGTACGGGTTCCCGAACTATGGTGTTAAGCTAGGGTTTGCTGAAAAAGTTTGTTGGTGGGGTTAGGCTTCGGCCGTGAGCTCAGCCGAACGGAGTCAGGATTCAGGATTCAGGAGTCAGGAGTCAGGAGTCAGGAGTCAGGAGAATTAAGAATGAGCATTAATCAATTGAATGCTCTATTTAGAGATTTTAGGCAGTTTTATGTCTATTTTTCTCATTTTTGCCCTCTCAAAAATTAATTATGCAAGAACTCTATTAAATCTGGTTATTAAAAACTGATTATTTATTCCCCTTTGCCTTTTGCCTCTTGCCTTTTGCCTCTCCTCATAACTAGCCTGTACTCAACGGATTTAGTATAAGCTGTTGTGCAAAAACAAAGGAGTTGAGCGGAAACACTCAACTCCTTTGTTTTTTATGCTTGATTCTATCTATAAAGTGTTATTGTGACTGCCAAAAACTTGCGCTTTTAGTGCATCAATTTCGGCTAATAACTCGCGACGATTTTCATCTTTGAGCAGATAGCGCCAGACAAACCAACCAGTGTAAACGATCCCAACTAATTGTAGGATAGGAGCAAGGAGGGGAATATCATCGATCGCATCTAAAACCGCTAGGGTAACTTTTACGGTGACAAAACTCGCTAAAATTGCCCCCAGAACGATTAAAGGTTTTTTGTATCCAGAGAAGAAACTACCGATATAATCGGGGACATTAGCCAGATAGGACATTACCGAATCCCAAACTGGTTCTACATATTCAGACCAAATCTGTTCGGTGCTGCTGCTGGGTTTGCTCAGAGACCCGGGTAAATCTGTTCTAATCGGATTTTGTGTTTCGGTGGGTTGCATTGATTCCATATTAACTGATCCTCATCATAAAGGTTAGACAGTGCGCGAATACGACCAACGGGGGTCAATTTTAACAGACTGAATAGACTAACTCGCTGTTGCCCATATTATCGGATAATTGCGATAGTAGGCGGAAAGTTTCTCAACAACTATTAAGAATCAAGGATTTAGCTTCTCAATTTTATCGTCAGTCTGACCGCAATTCTCTATTTTAACAGCAGGTAGCGATCGGAGTTGAGGAATCAGGGGGTGTCAGTTGGCTGTTAGGGATTGGTTGTTAGGATTACCAGATAAGATAATTAAATGCAGACTAAATATCTTCGAGATGCGTTCTATGGACTCCACAGTTAGCTTGCTTACCCGCATTACTCAAACACCCGGCCAGTGTGGTGGTCGTCCTTGTATTCGGGGGATGCGAATTCGAGTAACGGATATTTTGGAAATGTTAGCGGAGAATGTGAGCATAACTGAAATTCTAGAAGACTTTCCCGATTTGGAACTCGCAGATATCCAAGCTTGTTTACTTTTTGCAGCACGGTGTACGGATTTTCCTAGACTAACGGCATGAAAATTTGGATTGATGCTCAACTACCTCCAACTCTAGCAAGCTGGTTATCAGCGACCTTTGATTTAGAAGCATCGTCCCTGCGAGACTTATCCCTTCGAGATGCTCAAGATATCGATATCTTTGCAGCAGCGCGAGCGGAAAATGCCGTGATTATGACGAAAGATAGTGACTTTATTGATTTGGTTTGTCGTCTGGGAACACCTCCTCAAATTTTATGGTTAACCTGTGGTAATGTCACAAATCAGAATCTGCGGCGATTACTGACAGCTACTTTACCCGATGCGTTGAAACAACTAGAGCAGGGAACAATAATTGTAGAGATTAGCAATACTCCTTAAGGTCTTTCTCTATTCCTGGATAAGTTGCATGGGTGCGGTGCGAGGATCGATGATTTTCTGACCTAAACCCGAAAATTTGACCGCTAGATTCATTTTTCTGCCCGCACCAAGGATATGGGTCACTTCTCCTTCTCCAAAAGTAGAGTGTAACACTCGATCGCCTACTTGCCATTTTCTTTGATCAGAGACAGTTTTTTCCATAGCAACCACTTTTGGGGTCTTTTTCGGTTTCAGGTTGCTTGTGAGCAATTCTGGGGGCAATTCCTGCAAAAATTGGGAAGCTACCTTCATCTCTTTATTCCCCCAGACGTATCTTTCTTTTGCGTAGGTTAAAAATAATTGTTCCTTGGCCCGAGTCACTCCCACATAACACAAACGGCGTTCTTCCTCAAGGGCAATGGGATCGTTTAAACTACGATTATGGGGAAAAATGCCCTGTTCTAAACCGACTAAAAAGACGATAGGAAACTCTAAACCTTTGGCCGAATGAAGGGTCATTAACGAGACTTTTTCTTGACCTTCCTGAAGATTATCTAAATCCGAGGCTAAACTAGCACTAGCGAGAAATTCCCGGAGATTGGTTTCTTCGTTTTCCTCTTGGAATTGTACCACAGCGCTATACAATTCTTGAATATTCTCGATCCGGGTATCAGCTTCCTCGGTTCCCTGCTGTTTTAATTCATCAATATATCCCGAATTTTCCATGATTTGGTCTAGGATTTCACTAGCGGATAAATCGGTGATTTTTTCTTGCAGGTTTTGGATAATTTTAGCTAACTTATTGATGCTTTTAGTGGCACGACCAGCGAGAGTATTAACGGAAGTTTCATCGCTGATAATTTCCCATAAAGGTACTCCTAATTCTTGGGCAGCTTTGAGCAAATTATCGATTGTGGTTTTACCGATACCGCGCCGGGGAGTGTTAATAATTCTCAGTAAACTAACGGTATCAGCAGGATTGGCAATCACTCGTAAATAAGCGATCGCATCTTTAATCTCCTGTCGATCATAAAATTTAAATCCCCCGACAATATTATAGGGGATATTATTGCGAATCAACCCATCTTCAAAGGGACGAGATTGGGCATTAATTCGGTAGAGAATGGCAAAACTACCCCAATTTAATTCGGGGTTTTCTTGGGTAAATTCTCTGATTTTATCGATAACAAAAGCCGCTTCTTCCTGTTCATCTCTGGCTTTAAAAACATAGATACTCTCGCCACCTTCTCTGGTGGGAACAAGGACTTTATCGATTCTTTGACTATTCTTTTCAATTAATTTATTGGCCGCTTGCAGAATATTTTCCCGTGAACGATAGTTTTCCTGTAGTTTCACCATCGTGCGAGTATCATCATCGGGTAAACCATCGCCAAAGTCCGCTTGAAAATTGAGTAAAATAGTAAAATCCGCCATCCGAAAACTATAGATAGATTGGTCAGCATCACCCACCACAAAAATCGATCGATCCCTCCAATTCCACTCACTTTTTTTCGTTTCACCATTGGTGGACAAAAGCCTAATTAACTCGTACTGAATCCGGTTAGTATCCTGGTATTCATCGACTAAAATATGCTTAAATTGCGTGTGCCAATAACCGAGAATAGATTCATTTTGCTGAAAAAGACGGACTGGAACCAGTATCAAATCATCAAAATCTAGGGCGTTATTTTGTGCCAATTGCATCTGATAAGCCTGATAAACTTCAGAAATGACCTTTCCCCGAAAATGAGGGTTTTCTCTAGCGTAATCCGTGGGGTTTAAACCTAAATTTTTGGCATTACTAATCGCATAACGTAGATTGCGAGCATCAAATTTTTTATCGTCTAAATTCATTTGTTTAGTGACGATATTTTTCACCAAACTCTGGGCATCCGATTCGTCCATAATTGAGAAATTTCTTTGCCAACTATGACCATATTCATCCTGATATTTATTAATGTCATAGCGCAAAATCCGACCACAAAGACTGTGAAAAGTCCCAATCCAGAGTTTTTTAGTATAATTCCGATAAACTTGAGAAAAGAGTTTTTTCTGTTCGTATTCTTCCAAAAGTTCTAATCTTTGACCGTATTTTTCCTGTGCTTTTTGTTGAGCAAAAGTTTTTTCAATTCTCGTTTTCATTTCCCGGGCTGCCTTATTGGTAAAAGTGACCGCGAGAATATTTTCCGGATCGACCCTGTGATGACGGATCAAATGGGCGATACGATAGGTTAAAGCGCTGGTTTTTCCTGATCCTGCTCCAGCAACCACCAACAAAGGGCCGCAAAAATGCTCCACAGCAAGGCGCTGAGAAGGATTGAGTTGTTCTAAATAATCGGCTGTGACTGTCATAATTTTTCCATATAGCTCTGCGACCTCTATTACTCAGGCTACATCATCGAGACGGGGATCAGGCATTAGTCAACCCCTTAAAGAAATAAAAATTTTTTTGGCCAGTTTGTGTCAAGTCGTTCAAGATTCTAAGTTGTCCTCTACAATGGAATTAGCGGAGACGCAAGTTTCCGTTCACTCCTCACACCACACTCCGTCCGGACAATGTTCGGGCGGTTTCTTATTGAAAATACTCGATCTCTACAAATTCCCTGTTACACTGTATGATCAAAGATTTCTTGGAATCTTTTCACGTTCAAATGTACTACTATGTGAGGGACATCACTTGTCTAAACGTTATTTGTTCACCTCCGAATCGGTTACAGAGGGACATCCCGATAAAATTTGTGACCAGATTTCTGATACCATTCTTGATGCTCTGTTATCCCAAGATGACCACAGTCGTGTAGCGGCTGAAGTGGTTGTCAATACAGGGTTAGTCTTGATTACTGGTGAAATCACCTCGAAAGCACAGGTTCACTTCGTCGATTTAGTTCGCAAGAAAATCGCTGAAATTGGCTATATCAACGCCGATAACGGTTTTTCCTCGAATAGTTGCACCGTTTTAGTCGCTTTAGACGAACAATCTCCCGATATTTCCCAGGGGGTCACGGCTGCTCAGGAAAATCGCGAACTTCTCAGTAATGATGAACTAGATAAAATTGGTGCGGGAGACCAGGGTATTGTCTTCGGTTTCGCTTGCAATGAAACCCCCGAATTTATGCCCTTACCGATTAGTTTAGCCCACCGCATCGCTCGCCGTCTAGCGGCAGTCAGAAAAACCGGTGAACTATCCTATCTGCGTCCCGACGGTAAAACGCAAGTATCGGTCATTTATGAAGATGGTCGTCCCGTGGGTATCGATACTATCCTTGTTTCTACCCAACACGATGCGACTATCGGCGATATCACCGATAATGATCTCGTCCAACAAAAGATTAAAAGTGATCTCTGGAAAGCGGTAGTAGAGCCGGTTTTCAGCGATTTAGAGATTAAACCCGATGCCAACACCCGTTATCTGGTTAATCCCACCGGAAAATTCGTCATTGGTGGACCCCAAGGCGACGCGGGATTAACGGGACGGAAAATTATCGTCGATACCTACGGTGGCTATTCTCGTCACGGTGGCGGTGCTTTCTCCGGTAAGGATCCTACCAAAGTTGATCGCTCTGCGGCATACGCTTGCCGTTATGTGGCTAAAAATATCGTCGCTGCTGGTTTGGCCGATAAGTGCGAGATTCAAGTGGGTTACGCGATTGGGGTAGCTCGTCCGGTGAGTCTCTTCGTGGAAACCTTTGGCACTGGCAAAGTCGCCGATGATGTGATTCTGGACTTAATCAATAAATACTTTGAACTTCGTCCGGCCGGCATTATCCAAACCTTTAACCTGCGCGGTTTACCCAGTGAAAGAGGCGATCGTTTTTACCAAGATGTGGCCGCTTATGGTCATTTTGGCCGTAATGATCTCGATTTACCCTGGGAAAAAACCGATAAAGCCGCTATTCTCAAAGAAGCTTTAACTTCTGCGGTGGTATAGGGTTAAAAATTAACTGAAAATTTTGATTGAGGAATAGAGTTTAAGGCTCTATTCCTTATTTTTGTCTAGCTATAGCAGTAAATCCGTTGAGTAACGCACAGAAAACGGGTTTCTCCGAGAAACCCGTTTTCTACTTATACAAAAGGCAAAACGGAGAATAAATAATCAGTTTTTAATAACCAGATTTAGTATCAGGAGATTATTTTTATTTATTCTCCTCATCTCCCCACACCCCACTTCCAGTGCAGTTAATCACCCGCTGCAGGATCGCAGAATCCAACCTAGCAAGACTCCGATACCACCAAAGCGGACAATTTGCCAAAAAACTTCCCCCAGTAGTCCGCGACGGATTCCTTCCCAGAATAGGCGCTTTAATTCCCCTTCTTTGAGTAAATTGCTTTCTAAAATTACCTCTAATTCTTGAATCTGTTCGCGAATTTGTAACAATTCCTTTTCTAGTTCAGGTAGGGGATTTTCGCGCCATTGGGGTTCTATTTGGATCAATTGTGCTTCTAGGTCTTTTTTTTGCTGTTCTGCTTCGTTGATCTGTCGATAACGGTCTTTTAGTGATGCGATTGCCGCTTCGACTTCTTCAATCGCTTCGGTAAATTCTGCCGATTCATCGTTAGGGTAGGGGTTTTCTTCTAAGGACATGGACTCGATCCGATTGCCTGCGTCTAAACTATAGTTATAGACGATTTTACGGTTTCACGAAACCTTTTGATTATGATTCCATCCCCTGTCTCTTCCTCATCTCAGACTGTTGATGATCTATCTACCCTGGAATTGGCGCGGATTTTGGCGGAACGTTTGGCGATCACACCGATTGACTGGCATCGTCTGAAAGCCAATCGTAATGCTCGGGCTGCTGAACAATTGGGGACGGCTTTGGTGTTTTTATTAGATAATCAGCCAGAAGAAGCACTTCCTCGGCTACAACAGGCTACAGGTTGGCTTGATCGCTCGATTTCTGCTCCTCCCTGTCCTTCTCACGGTCATGGTCATTAATTCAACCAGCGTTCCTGTTTAATTTGTTTACAAAGTTTCAGTTGGGTTCCTTGTTGATTCCAGTGAACTTGGTCGAAGATTTGATATAACATACACAGTCCTCGGCCATTTTCCGCTTCTTCGGGGGGTAAATCAGGACAATCGCAACTACAGCCATGATGGTGACAACGGGGGGTAAATCCACAACCTTCGTCGGTAATTACCCAAGAATACTCGTCTTTACTGCTAGAAAAGTGAACGACCACGGTTTTGCTGGGATCGAGATGATTGCCGTGTTTAGCGGCATTAACTAACGCTTCTTGCAATCCTAATCTAATTTCTGGTTCTAACTCTTCGGGAATACTAGCGGTCAATAAATCTAAAATCGGACAAAGATACAAGGTGGAAGCGAAACTCATGGTCTTCCAGCTTCGTTTGCTTGTTGGCAGTGAAATAGCAATCACGCACTTTACCTCTAGCTTTTATTCAATGACTATTCTTTTACAGAAAGATTAAGGTCTCTTAACCGTTGATCTAGATAATTGCCATACCTAATGAGTCATATTTTGTCCCTTTTCTGTCTCTGAGATGGATTAGATATTTTTATGATTGATCTACAAACTAATCGAAAATCAAGGCCACTTTGAGGGAGTAGTTAATCAAAAAAACAGTTGACTGGAACGGGGCTTAATATGCTATTATCCTTAACCGTTGACTTTTCAGCCATAAACGGCTAAAGGATTGGGTTTTTCCCCTTATCTCATCCTACCATATTTGTGTTTTTTTGTCTAAGAAAAGCAGCGCATTCGACGTGGGGAGTTTGGGGAAAGAAATCGGCGGTTTGCACTTCTAGCAGTTGATAATCGCCTGTTTTACAGAGATATTGCAAGTCTCTGGCTAAAGTTGCACTTTGACAACTGATATAAACAATGCGTTGACTTTGCAGCTGTAACAGGCTATCAAGGACAGATCGATCGCAACCTTTGCGGGGCGGATCGAGTAGAATAATGTCGGGTTTAACTGTCAGTTGCGGTAAAGTTTTTTCTACTGCCCCCAAAATAAAGGTTGTGTTGGTAATATCATTTAATTGGGCGTTAATCTTGGCTCGATCGAGGGAAAAGCTATAGGATTCTAGTCCAATCACCTCTTTAACCCGTTTAGCGAGGGGTAAAGTAAAAGTACCGATACCACAGTAGGCATCAATAAGAATTTCTTCACCTTTAAGCTCTAATTTCTGACAAATAACCGCAAATAAGGCTTCAGCAGCCTCTGTATTAATCTGAAAAAAGGTATCGGCAGCCAATTGATAGGTTAATCCAGCGAACTTTTCGTTAATATAGTCCCTTCCAGCGATAGTTGTGGTCTGAGGGCCAAAAATAGCATTACCTCGATCGGGGTTATAATTCAGGGTTACACCGACTAAATTGCCGTATTTTGCCAGCCATTGCTGCGCCTGGGTCTCAATTCCCTGTAAATTATTATCGGTACTAATCAGGGTTAATAAAATTTCTCCCGTGTGCCGGCCAATTCTCAGGGATAAATGGCGTAATTGTCCTTGATGGGTCTTTTCATCGTAAATTGACCAGCCTTGCTCCTGAATATCCTGTTTTATCTCTGCTAGAAACGGATTTAAAGCCTGATCTTGAATCGGACATTGATTGAGATTAATCAGATGATGGCTGCCGCGACGATAATAACCCGCTTGCACATTGCCAGTAGGGGAAAATCCGAGGGGATAGGTAGCTTTATTGCGATAAGCGAGGGGAGAATTACCGGTGAGGGGAGGATAAACCAAAGGATCGGTAAAACCGCCAATTCTGGTTAATACCTCTTGTACTTGCTCTTTTTTGACCTGCAGCTGAAATTGATCCTCGATGTGTTGCCATTGACAGCCACCACATTTATCGGCAACAATGCAGCGGGGCCGGATACGATGGGGAGATGCTTGTAGAATAGTTTGTAGTTTGCCGATCGCATGACTTTTTTTGATGTAGGTGATGCGAGTTTGAATGCGATCGCCAATAACTGTATCTGGTACAAAAATCACTTGTCCTCGGTATTTTCCCACACCTTCGCCCGTATGGTTGAGGTCGGTAATCTCGATTTCGATTAAATCACCTTGTTGCATAGTTAGGGAAACCAGTTTTCATCCAGGGTTTCTGCTGGGGTAATAATGACTTCTATGGGAATTTCTTGCTTGCTCAATTTCGAGACTATTTGCCTAGCTTTTCCATAACAAGAATCGAAAATTTCGAGGAGATAAGGTTCTAAGCTAGGACTGTCTTCCAGCAGATCGGCAATTTGAACTCGAAAATTAATAATTTCCGCTTCCCATTTATTAGCATTATACTCTCTTTCCGTCTGCCAATAAATTAACTTGAGTAGATGAGCTAATAATTGAATTAACAAACTTTTGAGAGCGTGTCGATTATTTTTTCCCATACTTGCTAATTCCTCGATCAGATTAGTCCAGTCAACCGAGGCAAAATCCTCCTGTCGTAATTGGTTAACGGTTGTCTCGATCCATAGCTGAAAATCTCGATCGTATAAGCTGATCTTCGAGATTGGTATTTGAGCGGTCATGGGAGGTAAACAGTAAAAACAATCCAACTCTATTCTACAATCAAAAGTTAATTTTTCTAAAATCCTAGATCAGCTTTGGCAATTTTGGCCGCCGCTAAAACTTCCTCATCGGGTAATTCTCGCCAGTCGGTCGCACCTATTTCAGCATAGAATTTTTGATCGTAGGCGCGAGTACGAATTACTACCGGCATAGGGACCGCATGACCTAAAACTAAAGCTTGTTGTTTTGAGTCTAATTTCGCTAAAACCGATCGCAAACTTCCCCCTCCAGAAACCCCAGTAAATATGGCTTCGATGTCCTTTTCATCGTTTAATAAACAGGTGATTCTCGTCCCTACCTGAGACATAACTTCGTTATCAATTCCTGAAGGTCTTTGATCGACAATTAAGAGAGTAACAAAGTATTTTCGCATCTCTCTGGCGATAGTTCCAAAAATAGTTTGATGTACCACAGCAGAATCAAGAAATCGATGAGCTTCTTCAATGGTAATCACTAACTGTTGCGGCCGATCAACGGGGTTTTTAGTTTGTAAAAAATATTCAGCTTTTTTAACATAATTAGCATGAATCCGACGGGTGATCATATTGGTGGCTAACATATAGGAAAGCATATTACTTTGGGAGCCAAATTCAATAACAACGTGCTTACCTGCATCTAAAGCTTGTAAAACCTGATCGATATAATTGTGGGGACAAACACTTTTTAAATATTTCAAACTATCTAGACGCATTAATTTTCTCTGGAGGGACATAATTGATCCCGCATGACCTTGTTTTTCCGTACAGAAGATTTTAATATCCTCGTTACTCATATTTAATAACTGAGTAATCCAAGATTCTCCATACTCGTTATAGAGAATATTGGCATTATCTAAACTAGCTTCCGAGATGCCTAATTCCCGACCGATTAAACGAATATCTTCGATTTCAATCTGATTATAACTTAAGAATAATTCCTGCGATCCTCGTACTCCCCGGCGTTTGGTAGAATCGGGATCGAGGGTATAAATTTCTACTTGTCCGGGGAATAATTGACATAATCCTTTCACCGTAGAAACCTCCTTCCCTTCTTTCATCGCTTCCCAACCGTATTCCGAGTGCATATCAAACATGAGGTTAACCCCTGCTTGTTTGCGAATAATGCCCGAAATTAGTAATCTAGTTAAAAAGGATTTTCCCGTCCCGGATTTGCCAAAAACACCGTTACTACGTTCCACAAAGCGATCGAGATTAATACATATTGGCACGTCCATGTCAAGGGGTTGACCAATAGCAAAATTCTTTCTGGTGGGATCATCTTCCCAACCGAAAACCATGCGAAAATCCTGCTCACAAGCTTCATAAACTTGGCTAAAATGCGCGGGAATAGTTTTAACTGGCAGTAATTCTAAATCGGCGCTGGTTTGGGGTTGAAAAGAGCCTAAAGAAGTGTCGGAAACTGCCGGGGAATTACCTCCAGTCGGAGTAAACATGAGCATAGGAGATAGTTCAATAGTACCATAAGTGCCGCTACCCGCTAAAACATCGCGCATAAAACTATCATCGGGATGGGGAGGATTCGCGATAATTCGGGGACTGGAGTTACCCAGGGAGACATCGGTGAGGAGACAGAAAAAACGCGATCGAGTGCCTTGCACCACTAAAAATTTACCGACTCGCATATCTTCTACGGAAATATCCGGATAAAGACGGATTTCTAAACCTTCACTCAGGGAACCTTGAATAACCGATCCGAGGGGTTGTTCACTCATGCTAACCTTTATTTGTGGCGATGAATTATGAATTATGAATTATGAATGAGGAAGTGTTTTCAGTAAACAGTAAACAGCAAAAAGACAGTAGGAAACTGGAAGATGTACCAGACTAAGGCTGAATCCGCCGTATTTAATACTTCCCACTTAATACATACTGCACGCTTAAAACTCAAATCTGATAACTGATAACTGATTCAAGTCAGTTGATTTTTTTTCGGTCTATCTAGGCTAAAAATGAGGGGTTCGCAGGCAGGCACGGATTCCCATTATGAATATAAGTGTATGTCAAGTGATGGGGTTTTGTCAAGGGCTTTAAGAAAAAAAATCCGGTCTATGAACGGGAAGCAAGGAAATAACCAAGGGAGAAGAGAATGCCACTAAAAAAGTGAAGATTAACCGCTATAAACTTGCAGTTACTGACTAGCTGAGGTTGGTCGTGATTTTGGTTAACGTGGTGGACTAATTGCCAAGCAAAAGGGAGACTAAGAAAAATTAAAAGGGTGAGAGGGGGATAAACTTGCAGCAGCACAAAAACCACCGTTAAAACGTAAACAAGAACCGTCACTACGGTTAAAACTTTAGAACCTTTTAAAGTACCTAAACGAGCAATAGGTGATTTTTTACCCGCTTTGAGATCATCGGCAACTTGATGGAAATGGGAACAAAAAAGGATGATAGAAGTGGTAATCCCGATAATAATTGAAGCCGCTAGACTAGAGAGAGAAAAAGCACCGACTTGGGAATAGTAGGCAGCGGCAATCGCCAAGGGTCCAAAAGTAAAGAAACAGATAATTTCACCTAATCCTTGATAACCAAGACGGAAGGGAGGCCCTTGATAGGTATAGCCCAAAAAACAGCAGAGGGCGATTAATTCTAGGATAGTCCAATCGCCTCGCCAATAACTAATAGCAAAAATGCCAGCGATGCCTAATAATAGAAAAAGATTACTTAGCCAGAAAATTAAAGATTTATTGCCAGTTAAATTAACGATCGAATGAGCTTTATTAACATCGATCCCGGTATCGGCATCAAAAACATCATTACTGAGATTTAACCAAGCGAGAATTAAAATAGCTGAGAGGATAAAAGTGACAAAAATCGGCGGAGAAAATCGACCTGTTTCCTGATAAGCGATCGCTGTCCCCAAAATAATCGGTATAATTGCCACACTATACATTGGTGGTTTCAGGGCTGCTAACCAGAGTTTTTTGGGTGAGGGATTGGTGATAGTATCGGTGGTCATAGCTGAATAATAATCAGGAAAACTCGATCGCTCTAGGGATAAAAAACGAGGGTTTAAGGTAGAATTATAGCTTTTTGTGCCTCCACTAGAAAGACGGCAGACGGCATTTCCTATTTGTGATGATAAACAGAAGTTATTAAAAATGGCAGGGGTGCAGGGGATGCGCCCAAAATTTCCTATAGGGTGTTATTCTCTAGACGGTAAACTGAAAATTCCTGTAACTTTCCTAGCCACCGATGAGAGCGATCGCTAAAGATGATATTCTTTATATTCACCATGAGGATGTGCCGGTTTATAAAAAAGGCGGTTCGGTGGTGAGAAATAGTTATTTTTGGGCGCTAAAATCGATCGCCTGTGGAGCGCGTCGGGGACAGGATTGGGAGTTCGATGGGGAGGTGTGGGTGGCGCTGGTGCGGATGTTGCTCTGTTTTGCCAATTCTGGCTATTTGGGGGATAGTGAGACAATTTTAGAGTTTACTGTCGATTGTCCTATTCCCGAACCTTTGCGGGGGATATCTACTTACTTATAGCCTCGCTGAGATAGTTAGCGGTGGATTCCACTAGGGGAATAGTATTTTCGTATAACATTCGCGTCGGTCCGATAATACCAACACTACCGACGGGAGTATCTCCCTGTTTATAAAAAGCGGAGATAAGAGTACAAGGGCGCATGGATTCCAGAGGATTTTCGGAACCAATGGTGATTTTGACTTTTTTAGCTGATTTTTCTGGTTCTGGTCTTTGTAAAATCAGGGGTAAAAGGCGATCCTGTTCTGCTTCCAATAGATGCAGTAACATTTGTACTTGTTGCCATTGGGCGAATTCTGGTTGTCGAATGACTTCAGCGACACCATGGACGATAATCTCTGGGGTGGCAGTGAATTGGAGACTAGCGCTGATTTCTTGGCTTAATTGTCGGAGAAAATGGGTATAACGGGTAAATTCTCGCTCGATTTGCTGCCAATCAAGGTTAATTAAATCTGCCAAGCAATAACCTTTTAATTTTTCCCCCAGAAAATTAGAGAGGATTTGTAATTCTTCTGCTAATCCATCCCCCTTGTCTGTTGCCATAGACTCAGGGATCTCCATCATAACCGAGCGTGTTTGTAAATTATCTGTAACAATAATTAACATGATCTGCCGGTCCGAGACAGGGATTAATTGCAGATGACGCAGGGTATTAGTGAGGGTGTGGGGAAGGGTAACGATAGCGATATAACCGCTTAAACTGGCTAAAAATTGCGTGGCCCGTTGCAGCAGACTTTCGAGACTCCAAGCGGGAGATTTAGCGTTTTTATGCAGATAATAGCCAATTTTTTCGCCGATACGGTCATCGGGAGTCATTAACTCATCGACGTAGAGACGATAACCCCAATCGGAGGGAATGCGTCCGGAGGAAGTGTGGGGTTGATAGAGTAAACCTTCTTTTTCCAGTTTACCGAGAGCATTGCGAATCGTGGCAGAACTAACAGTAAACTTGTACTCCTCCAGCAGAGTTTTCGAGCCAACTGGTTCGGCCGTGGCGATATAATGTTGAATTGTCGCCTTTAAGATATGTTGATAGCGATCGCTGAGATTAGTTCTAGCGGACATAGGGGAATAATCTTAAGAAAAGATTTATAACATTTTTCTAGACAGTATAACGCTTAATCAGTTATCAGTTATCAGTAATCAGTTATCAGTTATCAGTAATCAGTTATCAGTAGTCAGTTATCAGTCGGGATCATCTCATTTATGCAAGTGAGTAATTATACTTATCCATAAAACTGTTTCTAGCAAGGCTTTCAAAATAGCTTGACATAAAAACCTGATTTAGGGGTTACAAAGGTGAGATGCTCCCTATCAGTCCTCCGTGGGGAGAAAGGGGATAGTTGGCCCCTCTTTTTTCCCGATGGGGGCCATGAAAATTAGTAACGGGGAATATTAGGATCGACGAGAAGGGAATAAGCATCGATGCCACCGTTAATATTTTTAACATTAGTAAAACCCTGACTTTGTAGCCATTGGCACATTTGCAGGGATCTCATGCCATGGTGACAGATAACGAGGGTTTCCGCTTGGGGGTTGAATTGGCTGGCAATAGTGGGCGACCATTCTTGGTATTGACTCAAGGGTAAAATGGTAAAATTGGCCACAGATGCCATGGCAACTTCCTCCGGTTCGCGCACATCAATAAGTTGTAAATTAGGATCATGATCGGCTAAACGGAGAGCGAGTTCATGGACGCTAATTTCGGGAATGCTCATAGATTTGGTCTCAAGAATCGGTTATCTTTCCTTTAGATTAGCAAATCGAGGGACTCTGAGCGGTTATCTGTGAACAGTGCCTAGGTTGTAATGATGGTGAGGAAAATTCTGGGAAATAAAAAAAGCGCATTTGTCCCTGGCTTGATTTCAGTTAAGCTGTAATTAGAGGTTATTGCAGGAGGGAGTTATTGATACCGAATAGATTCACCCAGATGTATTGCGCTGAAGCTATCTTTTCCCCGGTTTTTTATCCTCTGATGAATTTCTAACCTATACTGCATTCTCCCCATCTCCCCATCTCCCCATCTCCCCATCTCCCCATCTCCCCATCTCCCCACTTCCCCACTTCCCCACTTCCCCACTTCTCCACTCCCCAGCTTATGATTCCCCTACAATTAACCCTAAAAAATTTTCTCAGTTATCGCGAGGCAGTGCTAGATTTTCGCGGATTACATACTGCTTGTATTTGTGGTGCCAATGGTGCGGGAAAATCCTCTTTACTGGAAGCAATTACTTGGGCAATTTGGGGGGAAAGTCGCGTCTCGATTGGTGATGATGTGATTCATGCGGGCAGCGATTATGCGCGGGTAGATTTCGAGTTTAGTTATGGGGGAGAAATCTATAAAATTATCCGTAGTCGTCACCGGGGAGGGAAAGCTTCTGGTTTAGATTTTCAGGTGATTAATGATCAAAGTTTTCGTCCTTTATCGGGTAAAAGTATTAAAGATACCCAAGCACAGATTAATACTTATCTAAAAATAGACCATAAAACTTTCATTAATTCTGCTTATTTACGACAGGGACAAGCGGACGAGTTTATGAAACAGCCTCCCAGTGGTCGTAAACAGATTTTAGCAGAATTATTACAACTCGATCGCTATGAAATTTTAGCGAACAAAGCCAAGGATATATCGAAACAATTTGATGGACAGTCCCTCCAAATCGAGCAGCAAGTAGAAACGATCAAACTCCGTCTTCAGGAGAAAAATTCTTATCAGGAAAACCTGCAAGAGTTAAGCACCCAAATTAACCAAATTAATCAAGAACAAGAGGTAAATAATCGGCATTTACAGCAACTGCAAGGGGAAGAAAATCAGCGTCAGAATTGGGAAAAACAGCTGCAGTGGCAAAGAGAACAGGAGCGAGGTTTATTAGCAGAAATCGAGAGATTAGACCGGGAAAAAGTTAGTCTAGACAATCAATTAAATCAAATAAGGACTATTCTTCATCGCAAAAATGACATTATCACTGCACACGAGCGCCTAATCAATCTAGACCAGAAAGAGGCCAGTTTGTCAAGTCAATTGCAAGCTTGGCAACAGGCCCAGTATGATAAACAACAATTAGAACAGAAATTACAGCAAAAAATTAACGAATTTACCCTTCCCATCCAACAAACGAGCGCTCGTTTAGAAGAATTGGGAAGACAGGAACAAGAAACTCAAAAAATTATCGAGCAAGCGGGGGATATTCAAGCAGGATTAGAGAAGTTAAATTATCATCGTCAACGTCTTCAGGAATTGGATAGATTAGCTTTAAAATATGCTCCTTTAAATAGCCGAAAAGCTGATCTAAATATGCAGTTGGAACGGGAAAAAGCCAGGATTAATGCTCGTCGGGAACAACTGCAAAGAAATCGGCAACAATTAGAGACAGAAATCGCTCGTATTCCTGTACTAAGAGAGGAAGCTCTCAATTTAGCCAAACGAATTAAGGAACTAGACAAAAAACAAACCTATTGTGAACGAGTGGAAGAAAAGGAAACCGTTAAACAAGTGGATAAAAAAAGTTTATTGGAGCAGCAGAAAAGATATGAAGAACAACTTTTAGAGTTAACTGATAAATTGGAAAAATTGAATATTCCCGATTCGGTTTGTCCTTTGTGTGAACAGAATTTAGACAGTCATCACCGTCATCAAGTAATCAGGAAAACCCATCAACATCAAGAACAAATTCAAGAGCAAATTTGGTCCCTACAGGAACAGATGGCAGACTGCGATCGAGATTTAAAACGTTTACGCGAGGAATTAGCCCAAATTAAACAAGAATTGCCAGTAAGATCGAATCTACAACAAAAATATGTGCAGTTAGAAGTCAAGTTAGAAACTATTGAAGAAAAGGAAATAGAACTAGAGAAAACCGAGGAAATACTGGTGGAATTAGAAGCACTTTTAAGCAGTGGCAATTATGCCCTAGAATTACAGCAAGAATTGCAAATTATCAATCAAGAAATCGCCCTATTAAACTATGATGAACAAAGTCATGCTTTAGTCAGAGGAGAAGAAAAAAGATGGCGTTGGGCAGAAATTCAAGAATCAGAACTTAAGCAAGCAAACCGTCGTTTAGCTAATATCAATGCCGAGAAACCTAATTTAATTAATCAACTAGCTAGACTAGAACAAGAGAAGCAAGAACTAGGTCAAAATTCCCCACTTAAACAGGAAATTGAACGCTTAGAAAAGTTTATTCAAAACTTGAATTATGATCGCAGTGAACATCAGAATATTCAAAATTTGATCCGACAATTACAGGGGGTAAGATTACAGTATCAAGATTGGCAACAAGCAGAAAAAAATTATCCAGAAATAGCCGCTAAAATTGCTGACATTGAGCAAAGACTACAGCTGCGAAATGAGGATCGCCAGAAGATAAATCAGGAGTTAGCAAATATTATTCAAAAGATTGGTACTTTGACTGACTATCGCCAAGAAATAGCCGCATTATCGACTAATATTCAACAGCGAAGACAGATAATTGATGGATTGCTCTCCCAAAAAGGTCGGGTTGAGGAGAAGTTACATCAACTAGAAACTTTAGGTAAACAACTGACAGAAAAAGAGAGCGATTTAGCTAAAGTTAAAAAACAATATACAGTTTATAAAGAGTTAGCCATAGCTTTTGGCAAAAATGGTTTACAAACTCTGATGATTGAGAATGTTTTACCGGAGTTGGAAGCACAAACTAATCATATCTTAGCTCGCTTAACCGGTAATCAATTTCATGTGCAGTTTTTAACCCAAAAAAGCGGTAAAGGTACGAAAAAACAGCGACAAAAGTTAATCGATACTTTAGATATTGTTATTGGTGATACCCGGGGCTCTCGTCCCTACGAAACCTATTCAGGAGGGGAAGCTTTTCGGATTAATTTCTCGATTCGATTAGCTTTAGCGAGATTATTAGCACAAAGAGCCGGAACAGCCCTACAAATGCTCATTGTTGACGAAGGATTCGGAACTCAGGATGCGGAAGGATGCGATCGCTTAATTGCGGCAATTAATGCTATATCCACCGATTTTGCCTGTATTTTGACTGTAACTCATATGCCCCAATTTAAAGAAGCTTTTCAACACCGCATCGAAGTCCGCAAAACCGAACAGGGTTCTCAATTGATGTTATTATCCTAGGAAAAATATGGAAAAAATTACGGTTAGAGTAAAACTATTTGCTATTTATCAAGAAGTCTATCAAACTTCTCAATTAAACCTCGAATTTCCTGCCCACACTTCCGTTACAGAAGTGTTAAACTATATTATAGCCCCCTATCCTCAATTAGAAAGATGGCGCGATGTTACTCGTTTTGGAGTTAATCTTCAGTTTGTTTCGGGAGAGAAAATCCTCAAAAATGGCGATGAGATAGTTTTAATTCCCCCCGTTAGTGGTGGCTAAATGGAGATAGGGAAAATCACAAAAACTGCCACCTTTTTTACTTTTTCCCTGATATCCCGTGTCTAACTGGCAAATTCCCCCATCGGTAGAGCTTCCCCAAGAGTTTTTAAAAATAGTCCAAGACTACACCTCACAGTCGGATGGCAGCGTCGTGGCACAAATATTATGGCATCGCGGTGTCCAAGATGGGGCGACTCTGCGGACGTTTCTGGATGAGAAAGCTTATCAGTCAAAAACTCCCTTTGATTTTGGGCAAGAAATGAACTTTGCCGTCAAAAGACTGGAAAAAGCCCTAAATAAAGGCGAAAAAGTGACTATTTGGGGTGATTTCGATGCCGATGGTGTCACCGCTACCAGTGTCCTTTGGGAAGGATTGGGGCAGTTTTTTCCACCCTATCAACAGTTAGATTATTACATACCCGATCGCCAAAAAGAATCCCACGGCCTCAATTGTCCCGGTATCGAGAAACTAGCGCATCAAGGAACCCGTTTAATCGTCACCTGTGACACGGGAAGCACGAATATCGCTGAAATTGACTATGCAAACAGTCTAGGAATCGATATTATCATCACCGATCATCATACCCTACCCGACGAGCGCCCCGAGGTGATTGCCCTGATTAATCCCCGCTACTTTGTGGAAACCCATCCTTTCTATCATCTTTCTGGGGTTGCCGTTGCTTATAAATTAGTGGAAGCGATGTATTTAACCCTGGCAGATATTCCCAGAAAACCCCTAGAAAATTTACTGGATTTAGTTGCGATTGGTTTAATTGCTGATTTAGTCAAATTGACGGGAGAATGTCGTTATTTAGCCCAAAAAGGTATGCAAAAACTCCAAAATACTCAGCGTTTAGGAGTTAAAAAATTACTCGAGTTATGTAACAAAACCGGAGATAGACCGATGGATATATCCTTCGGTATTGGACCGCGAATTAATGCCGTCAGTCGCATTTATGGTGATGCTAGATTTTGTGTGGAATTACTCACCAGTGAAGATGAAAAGCGTTGTCACGAATTAGCTGAACAAGCGGAATTAGCCAATATTCGTCGCCAAGAAATCCAACGGGATATTATTAAACAAGTTCAGAAAAAACTAGAGAGAATTGATCTTTCTACCACTAATGTAATTATTTTAGATGATCCCCAATGGCCGGCGGGAATTTTAGGATTAGTTGCGGGACAAATTGCCCAAGAATACCAGCGACCAACAATTTTATTAAGTACCAGTGAACCACCTTTTGCTAAGGGTTCCGCTCGGTCAATTCGTGAGATCGATCTTTATCAATTAGTATCCTCTCAATCCCATCTTTTACATCGTTTTGGTGGTCATCCTTTGGCCGCAGGTTTAAGTTTAACTATAGAAAATTTACCCCTATTTATTGAGGGAATTAATCAACAGTTGCGACGCACAGGAATTGATTTAACTTCCCTTTCTTCCCAGATAGAAGTGGATGCAGTGGTCAGGGTTTCCCAATTGGGAAAAAGTCTATTTCGAGAATTAAAATTACTGGAACCCTGTGGGATGGGTAATCCGACACCAAAGCTATTAATTCAAAATTGTTATTTTCAAAATCTTTGGCATAAAAATCTTCAGGATTTCAAAGGCAAAAAAATTACTTATCCCCGGACAACTTTTGAGATATGGGATAGTTCAATCGAGCAGGGATTCCCTGGTATGTGGTGGGGTCATCACAAAGATGAAATTGCTGCCGATACCCATTATAATGCCTTAGTCGAATTAGATTTTAATACCTCCAAAAATCGCTATGAAGTGCGATTAATTGCTCTGCAAATCTATCAACAAGAATCCCTAAGCTATGGCAATAAAAAAGATTTTTTAATCGACAATCGTAATCGAGAAATTAATCAAGAAGTTAACCAATTAAATCCTCTTTTTCTCTGGGAATGTCCCCGGGATTGGACAAAACTTTCTAGGGAATATCAACAGGCAATTTTACGCGATAAAAAGTTAGTTCTTGCCTATGCTAGTCCTTTGAAAAAATCCGCTCACACCAGATGGATAAACCTTGTGGGGATTGGGAAATATTTAGCTAGAACTAAAACCAGTATTTCCCGTCAACAATTACAAAATTGCTTAAACCTCAGTTATTATACCCTAGAATTAGGATTAATTTCCCTAGCAGAAAATGGCTTTAAAGTCAAGAAAAATCAAGAAAATTTATCCTTTGAATTAGTCAATTATGATGCAAAAATTAATAAGATTGAGCAATTTCTGGAAGCGGTGGCCCTAGAAAACTTTCTCCAGCAATACTTTGCTACTGTTCCCCTAGAAATACTGCAAACAATTCTTAATCACGAAGACTCGATCGATTTCTAATTAGGGTTTGCTAAAAAAGTTTGTTGGGGGGGTGTGGGAATTATGAATTATGAATTATGAATTATGAAATGGGGAAATGGGGGAATGGGGAAGTGGGGTGTGGGAATTATGAATTATGAATTATGAAATGGGGAAATGGGGAAGTGGAGCATTTGGCTGAAATTTCCCTAAACCCCTAAACCCCTAAACCCCTAAATCCCTATCACCCGACTCCTGACGACCGACTCCCGATTACTGATTACTGATAACTCCTTGACCGAAGAATTTCGGGGGTTTTGCTAGGGTATAAACTTCCGTATTTTGTGCGATAGCTTGACGAATATAGAGAGGAGTTTGTAACATTCCTAGTAAAGTCATACCATCAATTAAACGTAATCCTCCCGTAGTTGTATCGGTGATTAATTCATCCACCACATCGGGATCGGGACGAGTATTTAAAGGATGATTAGCACAGAGAGTAAAACCCCACGGGGAACCATAACTAGGAGTGGGAGCGCAATAGGAATGAACGTAGGGAAAAACTGCTTTTAAAGTATTCACCAAACGCGCATGATACATCACCGAAGGAGGAGAAACCGGGCCAGATTGGACAACCACAATGCCATTTTCGGCCAAAACTCTCTGTAGTTTTTCAAAGTATTCTTTCGTGAATAGGGGGAAAGAAGGACCCTCTCCGATGGGATCAACCAGATCGGAAATAATAATATCCCATTGATCGTTAGTGGTGTCTAAAACTTCTAAAGCATCGGCCACAACTAACTCAAAACGAGGATCATCAAAAGTGCCTTGGTGCATTTCGGGAAGATGTTCCTTACAGGCTGCCACCACATCCCCATCGATATCGATCATCATGACTTTTTCGATTGTTTTCCAACGCAATAACTCCCGCGTTGTCGCACCTTCACCACCTCCCAAAATTAAAGCAGTTTTTGGTTCTTGGTGGGCAATCATTGCCGGTTGCACTAATGCTTCATGATAAATAAATTCATCCCCCGTACAAGATTGCCATTTGCCATCCAGTACCAAGGCTTTTCCATAGGCCCCCGACTCAACAATATACATCTCCTGAAAAGCGGTTTTTTTGTAGGCTAAAATCCGCGAAACCCCATGACTATAAATGTCCCAGGGGGTAATATATTCGTTAACCCATAGATCCGCTTTTAGTTCACTTCCTGCCATAACTAATCCTCCTTGGGGTGAAAAAGGCACGATCCATCATTATACAACAATTGACAAAATTCGATCGATAACCTGAAATTATCTCCCAGTCATCCCGAAGCTGTCGATAATCGATCGCTGAAAAACGGTAAGCTAGAAAAGATTAGCGAACAGTAAACTTCTAGCCACTAACCTATGACTAAAAACGAGACTACCGAGAAAAAGATTTTTCTCCTAGATTTTGAGAAACCCCTCTACGAATTAGAATCCCGTATCGAACAGATTAAAGAATTAGCCCAAGAAAATAGCGTAGATGTCTCGGAACAAATTAGTCAACTAGACGAACGAGCTAATCAATTACGGCGTGAAATTTTTAGCAATCTCACCCCTTCCCAAAGGCTACAATTAGCCCGTCATCCCCGGCGCCCCAGCACCCTAGACTATATTCAGGCCATCACCGATGAATGGTTCGAGTTGCACGGGGATCGCGGTGGTTACGACGATCCCGCCCTTGTGGGGGGTGTTGCCCGTTTTAACGGTCGTCCCGTGGTGATTATCGGGCATCAAAAAGGCCGGGATACTAAGGATAATGTGGCTAGAAATTTCGGCATGGCTGCCCCCGGTGGTTATCGTAAAGCCATGCGTTTAATGGAACACGCTCATCAGTTTAATCAGCCAATTTTAACCTTTATTGACACCCCCGGCGCCTGGGCGGGGGTAGAAGCGGAAAAATTAGGTCAAGGGGAAGCGATCGCCTATAATCTCCGGGAAATGTTCCGTTTAGATGTGCCGATCATTTGTACTGTTATTGGCGAAGGTGGTTCCGGCGGTGCTTTGGGCATTGGGGTCGGCGATCGCCTATTAATGTTAGAGCATTCTGTCTATACCGTGGCGACTCCCGAAGCTTGTGCCGCCATTCTCTGGAAAGATGCCAAAAAATCCGATAAAGCAGCAGTGGCCCTCAAAATTACCTCAAAAGATTTAAAAGAGTTAAATATTATCGATCAGATCGTTCCTGAACCCTCCAGAGGGGCCCATGCTGATCCGATTAAAGCGGCAGCCAATTTAAAAGCCGCTATTAGTGAAAATTTAGAGACTTTATCTTTGTTGACACCCCAACAACGGCGCGAATCTCGTTATCAAAAATTCCGCAATTTAGGCGTATTTTTAGAAGCTACCGCTTAATCAGTGAGCAGTGAGCAGTTATCAGATGTGGGTTTTCAGTTTACTGATTACTGTTTACTGATCACTGAAAAAAAGCTCTCCGATTTCTTCAGATAACTGCTATAATTGCCAGATAAATTATCTGAAAAAACCCCCTAGTATTAATTAGGAGGTTACAGGGAAAAAATTAATCAGAGTTGATGGGATTAACTAGCGCTAACTTCAGCAGGATAAACGCTAACTTGACGGCGACTTTTATCCTTGTATTCAAATTTGACCACACCATCAATTAAAGCGAATAAAGTATCATCGCCACCACGACCAACATTTTTACCCGGGTGAACTTTAGTACCCCGTTGACGGATGAGAATATTTCCCGCTTTTACCACTTGACCACCGTAGCGCTTAACCCCTAGTCTCTGGGAACGAGAATCGCGTCCGTTGCGGGTACTACCCGTACCTTTCTTATGAGCCATAATTTCTCTCCAAATGCTTTTTTGATTGTAAAAGTTATTCTTCTTCGTCGCTACTATCTTCCACAACTTCAGCGCCGGAGGTAGCAGCAGTGGCAGTTAGGGTTTTACCGTTATAATTGATTGAATCAATCATAAAACGGGTAATTTCTTGACGATGACCGCGTTTTTTACGGGTTTTCTTTTTCGGGCGCATTTTATAGACAATAACTTTTTTGCCCCGACGATGTTGAATGACAGTCCCTTCGACGGTAGCCCCTTCGATAAAGGGCTGACCAATGCTAATATCATCCTCATCATGGATTAATAGCACTTTGTCGATGGTATGGGTACTTTGTTCATCGACGGGAAGAAGTTCGATATCGTAATAGCGACCGGGTTCCACCCGAATCTGTTTGCCACCGGTCTCAATAATTGCGTAACTCATGAATTTTCTGCGCTCGTTTTGCCGTACAGGTAGCTGAAAAAAATCCCAGCTTTTGTGCTAATGTCTTCACCTGATCCGAGCAGGAATTGACACAATTTACTATCATCTAACATTCGGGGGGCAATTGTCAAGCTTTTAGCCCACCGATTCGCTATATACTAAAAATAATCTTACGAAAAGCTCAATTAAACCGTTATGGAACAGTGGGAAAGCAGAGGACACCTGTTAACCGAACAAATTAACCCAAACAGCCTAAATTTAGACCAATTAAACCCGCTCGAATTGGTGGATCTCTTCAATCGCGAGGATGCCCAAACCCTAAAAGCGATCGCAATGGCCCGGCAAGAATTGGCTCGGGCGATCTCCCTGACCAGTCAAGCTCTGGCTAAAGGTGGTAGGCTCTTTTACATTGGGGCGGGAACCAGTGGCCGGCTGGGGGTTTTGGACGCGGCCGAATGTCCTCCCACCTTCTGCACTCCCCCGGAATTGGTACAGGGAATTATTGCCGGTGGAGCAGCAGCTCTGGTGCGTAGTTCCGAAGATTTGGAGGATAAAGCGGAAGATGGGGCGGCGATTATTGCCCAGCGAGAAATTCACGAATTAGACGTGGTAGTGGGGATTACCGCCGGGGGTACAACCCCCTACGTTCACGGGGCTTTACAGGCGGCAAAACAGCGAGGTGCGACGACGATTGCCATTAGTTGTGTCCCCGCCGAACAAGTGGAAATCGCCGTGGATGTGGATATCCGCTTATTGACCGGACCAGAACTTCTGACCGGATCCACCCGTCTGAAAGCGGGAACGGTGACGAAAATGGCTTTAAATATCCTTTCCACAGGGACAATGGTAATGTTAGGCAAGGTTTACGGCAACCAGATGGTCGATGTGGCTGTTACTAATCATAAACTCCATGACCGCGCCCTACGGATTATCTGCAACCTTACCGATGTTAGTCGCGAGGAAGCGGCAATTTTACTGGAAAAAAGTGGCCGCCGGGTTAAACTGGCTTTGTTAATGCAGAAAACGGGACTTTCAGCGGCCGCAGGACAAGAATTGTTACAAAAGCATCGGGGTCAATTACGGGCCGCTCTGCAAGCTTATAATCAAATTGATTGATAAAAACCTATTGATTTTGACTTTCCTATGGTTAATATTTCTTCGGAAATCGCCGCAATCGCTGTTATTTTCCTCGTCGCTGCTGGTATCTTGACTTGGAGTTTTTATCGGTCTAAACCCTACGGCCAACTGGGAATTTTAGCTTGGTTACAATCCTTGGTACTAATTGCTCCTTGGTTAATTTTTTTCGGGCTATTTGCGGCAGGAATTAAACTCAATCTAGCGGTAATTCTCTTTTTACTGGTTGCTTCCACAATTATCTATATTTATTTAGGCAACCGTTTACGCTTACTGAAAACCAATCAGATAATTGAACCAAAAGTTAACCCAGCAGTTAGCCAGTCCGTTACTCCCCCAGAAACCCCGGCAGCGGTGACAGCAATTGTGCCGGATGTGATGCCAATTTCCGAACAGGATCTAAAAGTTATTCAGAGTATTTTTGGGATAGATACTTTTTTTGCCACCGAGACTATCTCTTTTCAGGAAGGGGCAATTTTTAAAGGCAATTTACGGGGAGAACCGGATCTAGTTCACTCGCGCTTAACCCAGAAATTAAGTAATCATTTTGGCGATAAATATCGTTTATTTTTGGTGGAAGGAACCGAGGAAAAACCGGTGGTAATTATCCTTCCCAAAACTAATGATCCTAGTGCTGCCACTCTTGCTCAAAAAAATCTCGCTTTAGTTTTGTTAGTGGCTACTATTGTCACCAGCTTAGAAGCGGCGGGAATTTTATTGGGTTTTGATTTGTTTAGTAATTGGCAGAGATATCGAGAAGCAATTCCCCTGAGTTTGGGTTTATGGTCGGTATTAATTGCCCACGAAATCGGTCATCTAATTATCGCTAAACGCCATAATGTTCGTCTCAGTTTACCCTATTTTCTTCCCACTTGGCAGATTGGTTCTTTTGGGGCGATTACTCGTTTTGAATCTTTATTACCTAACCGCAGTGTCCTATTTGATATAGCTTTTGCTGGTCCTGCTTTGGGAGGTTTGGTTTCTTTAATCTTGTTAATTGTTGGACTGACTTCATCTAATTCTACCAGCCTTTTTCAAATCCCTAGTACCTTTTTCCAAAGTTCAATTTTAGTGAGTTTTTTAGCGCGGATAGTTTTAGGTGACCAGTTACAAAATGCCGTTATCTCCGTGCATCCTTTAACTGTTATCGGTTGGTTAGGATTGGTGATTACTGCCCTTAATTTACTGCCCGCTGGACAGTTAGATGGTGGCAGAATTGTTCAGGCTATTTATGGTCGCAAAATTGCCCGCCGTACCACAGTGGCCACTTTGGTTATTTTGGGCATTATTTCCTTAGTTAATTCTAGCAATCCCATTCCTCTCTATTGGACAATTTTAGTCGCTTTTTTACAAAGAGAGTTGGAAAGACCTAGTTTAAACGAGTTAACCGAACCCGATGACACCCGCGCTGGTTGGGGTTTATTACTGCTCTTTTTAATGTTAGCAACTCTGATTCCTTTAAGCCCTAGTTTAGCAGGGCGTTTAGGCATCGGTGGCTAAATACTTCCCCGAAATTCTCGCCATTGATTGCCGTCAAAAAAAGCTTGACAGAAACTCAAGTTTTGACCTATAACCTTCCTAGAATCAGGATTTCCTATTTGTAGGCCGATAGTCAGCATTCCCGTATCTCCGCTGACTGCCCCCTAACCCCTAATCCCCTAGGAAAGATTGCCAGAAACCGCTTTTGCCACTGGGCATAACTGTTAACCAATTGGTTTTCGCTAGGGCGATTTGTTCTGGAGTTACTTGGGCATCACAGAGATTAGCTCCGCAAAGATTAGCATCTTTGAGATTAGCGCAGCGAAGATGGGTGCTGCTGAGATTAGCTCCCCGTAAATCGGCCCCTTCGAGGTCTGCATAACCGAGATAGGCATTATTTAAATTGGTATTTTTGAGAATAGCTTGACTGAGATTAGCTCGGCCTAGATCCGCATTGGACAGATCCGCCCCTTGTAAATTAGTTCCTGTTAATTTGGATTGACAGAAATTTACGCCTAAAAGTTTTGCTTTGGCCAGATTGAGATTCGGTAATTCCTCTTGACCAAAATTGCGCCGGCCGTTATGGTAAGCATCCAGAATCGCCTTTTCATCCAAGCGGGGTTTTTTCTTCAGTACGTTTAGGTCTGTGCTGCTGCGGGCTTTACCTTTAACAAATACATTTGCATTAGCCATTTGAAAGGCCATTTGTCCCCCTAGGGTATTATCTGGAGAGGCCTCTGGATTTTTATTTTTAGGGCGAAATTTAGACGTGAGAGGTACAGAAACGGCGGAAGTGGCTATCGGGCTTGCATTTTCTCGGGGGGGCGGGGAAGTAACGATTGGAGCGGCGATTAAACTTTGGGCTAGACTATCGGCATAAGCGGTCATCTCTAAAGCATCCATTACCTCTTGAGCGGATTTGTAGCGATGACCGACAGAGGCTTCCAACATTGTTTTCAGGACTTTAGTAAACTGGGGACTGACCTTGACTAATTTTTCCCAGAGTAGTTCGCCTGTATTGACATCAACCGTGATAGTTTTAGGAGATTTGCCCGTGAGCAGATAGAGACAGGTAGCTCCCACCCCGTAGATATCACTAGCATAGACGGGACGCATGGCCATCTGTTCGGGGGGGGCAAAACCCTGGGTCCCCACGGCGAAATTAGTGAAAGCGGTTTGAGAATTGCTATTGACAATGACGGTATTAACATGATTTTTGACAGCCCCGAAGTCAATCAGAACCAATTTTCGGTCTGTTTGCCGACGAATTAGGTTAGCGGGTTTGATATCCCGATGAATTACCTTTTGTTTGTGGACGTATTGCAAAATCGGCAAAAGCTCACTTAAAAACTGTTTGACTCCCGCTTCGCTAAACGGTCCGCGTTTTTTGACCTCTTGGTGTAGGTTATGACCTTTAACGTATTCTTGAACTAGATAAAACTGTTGGTTATCTTCAAAATAGTCCAATAATCGGGGAACCTGCGGATGAACGCCTAGTTTTCCTAGGGTTTCCGCTTCTCGCTCAAAAAGTTCCCTAGCCATGCGAAAAACATTATCATCGTCAGTGGAAGGTCGCAGTTGTTTGACCACACATATTGGTTTATCGGGTAGGGACAAATCCGATGATAGAAAAGTTGCCCCAAACCCTCCTTTCCCCAAAATACCTAGGATTTGATAGCGGTCGTGCAGAAGAAGTTTTGAGCCGCAACTATCGCAGATTAACGCTGTTGGGCTGTTTTTCGGTTGAGGACAGTCGGGATTAAGGCAGTAGGTCATATAGAGTCACCAGTTGACCAATACTTTTTTGCTAACACAGTTCAACAATGCACTCTCAGAGATTCTCCTCAAGAGGGGGTATCTCCCAAAGTCTAAAACCATAAAGAAGATTTAGACAATCAAAGTAGGTGTGTAGTCTTGGTTATCGACTAAAACAAGGCCTTGTAGTGTCATCGCTCAGTTAGCTCGGGGGCAACTTATTAAGATAGTGGCTGCTCCCTAGCTAGGATTTTCACCTAAACTCCCCCAGTATATCACACACCCTAACAATGGCTAGTTCTGCCAACCGTCAAATAATGTTAGCTTTTCTTGATAATTCGCCATCCCTTCCTTCCTATCCCCTAGTTACTTTTTCCCTTTCATCAAAGCAGCCCGGGCCTGTTCGCGGTCATCGAAATGGATTTTTTCCGTCCCCAAAATTTGATAATCTTCGTGACCTTTACCCGCAATAATTACTCCGTCTCCCGGTTGTGCTGCTTGAATAGCGGTGTCAATGGCCAAAGCGCGATCGCTAATTACTTGAACAGTAATTTCTGGAGGAATGCCAGCGATAATATCCTCAAGGATTCGTTCGGAAGACTCTGTGCGGGGATTATCCGAGGTGACTATGGCTAAATCTGCTAATTCTGCAGCTATTTTCCCCATTAATGGTCTTTTTGTCCGATCTCGATCGCCGCCACAACCAAAAACACAAATCATCCGACCGGAAATAAAGGGACGTGTTGCTTTTAAAACATTCTCTAAACTGTCGGGAGTATGGGCATAATCGACAATAACGCTGATATCTTGGTCGGGAGCGATGCTAACCCGTTCCATCCGCCCCGGTACTCCTGAAAACTGGGGAATTTGACCGATTACTGTCTCTAAATCTACACCACATTCTAACACTGCCGCCACCGCCGCTAACAGGTTAGCCAGATTATATTGACCCACCAGAGGAGAAGCAAAGGCTATTTCCCCTTGGGGAGTCACCATCACCCCTTCCACTCCCGTGGGTTGATAGTGTAAATCTTTAGTATAAAAATCGGCACGAGCATCGGACACACTATAGGTTAAAACCTGTTGGGGAGACAGGGAGGCCGCTAAACGTTGACCATATTCATCATCAACGTTAATAATCGCCTTACCTTGCAGATAATCGGTACTAAATAATTTAGCTTTAGCGGCAAAATAATCCTCCATATCGAGGTGATAATCGAGATGGTCCCGGGTGAGATTAGTAAACACTGTCACGGGAAAAGTACAACCCTGTACCCGTCCCTGGGCCAGTGCATGGGAACTAACTTCCATGACGGCGATTTCATTGCCAGCGCTCACTGCTTTGGCTAAACTGGCTTGTAACTCGTTAGCGAAAGGGGTGGTATGATTAGCAGTTTCTTGGAATCCTTGCCAACGGGTATAAAGAGTCCCGAATAAAGCGGTGGGAATCCCTGCTTGGCTGAGAAAATATTCAATTAGATGGGTGGTGGTGGTTTTGCCGTTGGTTCCCGTCACACCGATTAATTTTAGGGTAAGGGCCGGATAATGATAGAATTTAGCAGCGATCGCAGCAGTGGCAGTAACTAAATCTGCCACAACGATTACGCAAGCATCCTCCGGAGGGGGAAATTTAGCTGCGGCTGCCGGGGAGATAATCGCCGCTACGGCCCCGGTTTCCAAAGCGGAACGCCAAAATTCCCCCCCATCGACGCGAGTACCGGGTAAACCGATAAATAGATCTCCCGGTTGACAAGCATGGGAATTGGTGGAAATTCCTGTAATCTCGGTAATAGAAGCGATAGGAGAAGAAATCGGGGAAACCGGGGTAATATTGGCTAAAAGTTCTTGTAGTTTCATAGTCAGGATTGAATCTAGGGATTGCTGCTTTTAGATTAGCCGATAATCAAAGAGGTTCCTAGGCCGAAGTGGGGGTGTGGGGAGATGGAAATTATAAATTATGAATTATGAATTATGAATTGGGGAGTGGAGAAGCTGTCTCATCACCCTATCACCCCAAAACCCTATCACCCCATCACCCCAAAACCCTATCTCCTACCTTTTGCCTATTGCCTTTTGCCTCCTGATATCTGCGATAAGCTAAAAAAACAAGGCTATAGCTTGTCAACTATTGAAAATTTTCTGCTGACTATTTTCGGGATATTTATATGCAATTCGTCGATTTTCTGACTCTCATTCATCCTGTCCTAGCGATAGTGCTTGTTTTCCCTATTATCGGCCTCGTAGTTAACTTTGCTTGGCAAACCCGTCAACGTCGTCTAGAAACCGCTGCGGGAAATAAAAGTAAAATTCCGCCAGTGGTCGGGCCAGAACATCTACGCTTAGGCCGCTGGTTAACGGGTACAGTGGTAGGGGTGAACCTGTTAGCACTAGCTTACTCGGTCGTTTACGGTTTTAATGGTTTTGTCGATAAACAAAAAGATGGAAAATTAGACTCCTTTCAGGTCATTTTTGTGATTTTGATGTTTTTTGTCACCATTGCCTCTTTGGTCTGTCTCTACCGCGCTAGACAAGCTCTCTGGCGCGGAATTTTTGCCACCTTGACTGGCATCGGTTTAATTATTATCGGTTCTCAGGATGGGGTCTGGCGACTCTCGGCCCAATGGTACTGGTCTCACTACTATATCGGTATGGCGGCATCATTACTGATGATTTTCTCTCTGGCCATTGTCGAAGATATCTATAAAGACCGTTCCCATCGTTGGCGCATTGCCCATACAGTCCTCAATTGTATCGCTCTGGCTCTCTTTCTGGGACAAGCCATGACCGGTTCGAGGGATTTGCTGGAAATTCCCCTCAGTTGGCAAAAACCGGCAATTTATCGCTGTGATTTCACCAATAAAACGTGTCCTGAACCGAAATCCTCAACCCCCCTCATCAACCCGATAAGTTAAACTTTTTTAGGGACCAGGAGAGGGAGAGGGTTAAGGAGTTGAGAAAGTGGGTACACACTTAGATGGCTCCGTGGGGGTATCACCATCGTCCGGTATGGGTTCCTGACACCAATTGGCAATCTTACCAAGTTGGGGAAATTGGGGTCTCAGGTTTGTGATTAATTCAGTCCATTGTACCCCTTGGGTCACAGCAACAGCACCGCTAATTGAGGCACAGTCTGTAATTTCGCCCCAATTTTTACCCCAGGCAGCACCGATGAAATCACCAGTACCAGTTTTACCGAGGGAATAGTCAGGAGCAAAGATAAACGCTTCTAGTCTTTGGTCTCCTTTCAGACAAATTTGCGGCACGGTGGAACCTAATTCATTATTGGCATAAATCTGTAGATTGCCCGATTTACAGCTAGTCACACTACCACAATCGTGTTCGATCGCACCGTTAATATTACCTTTAACATAAAAAACTACCCGTTGCCCCGGAGTAATGGTAATCTTCTCGCTACTCAAGTTGATATTATCAACGATATACTCGTACACCTGTACGCTTTCACCGTTAATCGTGCGGGTAGAAGGGGTATCAGTAATCGCGCCATACTCATCTGTTCTGGGAAAAGTTCTCTGAGCAACCGGAAGACTATCGGTAAGTTCCAGGTCTTTCTGACCAGAGGGAAGGCCAGTGGGAGGAAGGCCAGTGGGAATCGGCGGTAAATCGGGGAAAGACACACCGACAAATTGCGATTGCGCTTTATAGGGGGGATTGGCTGCAGGTGGAGATGTGGGCTGTTGAATCTTATCTTGGTTAGCCTCACATTCTGGACTCACCACCTCCTCGACCACATCCCCTTGAAATTTAGCACCACCGTCCGCCGTTCCTTCACTTATCCATAAAGCTGGAACCGTATTGCGGTCAAATGCGGATGCGGGGGGAGGGGAATTAAAAATACCGACAGTTACCACCACGCGGTTACGTGAGGCGGCGTTATCGTCAGTATCTCTATCGATATTAATGTTAGTTAGGTTTTCTGCGGCACTTGTGCGGGAAAGTCCTTCGAGGGTGAGAACTCCCCAACCCAAACCGTCAGGGGGGGGATTGGTATCATCGAAATTGTATCCCACCACGCGATAATAACGGTTATTACCGAGATCAAACCATGGATTATTCCCGCTCGAACTGGTCAAACTCCTTAATTCACTGATTTTTGCCTTCAAGGTATCAGCATAGTCAGGATTACTACAGGAGGGGGCGGCATCGACTAATTTTTTTAACTGTTTTTGTAAATCGTTACTGGGATTACCACTAGGTACTTCGGCGTTCTCCCAACAATCGCCAGAATCACAATTACTATCAACTGTCGCCATAACTCGCACGCTATTCAGTAGATCCCGCACGCGAGTTACCCCTGTTTCGGAACTGGTTAAACTATCAGACCGGACTCTTTGGGCAATTACTTTCGATTGGTCTCCTTGGGCGCGCATCATCATAGTCATTCCTGTCACCATCAGGATAAGTCCAATCAACAAGGCAAGGGGCAAGGCAAACCCTTTTTCCTTATTGGCCATCAGGTGAAGGTATAAAAGATTGTTCATAGACCAGTTCATCTAAGAATGGTTACTTCTATTATAATAACAAGTAGCTGGTCATAATTAAATTGAAGATGGATACCCCCTTATCAAGGGGGGCAGGGGGGATCGAACCTAAAATCTATTTTTAATTTAATTATAACCAGCTACTTAAGTATTTTCGACTTTTGACTTAACTAAAGGGCTGTTTTTCGATTCAAAATTGCCTGCCAAATTAAGCCTATCCCCCGAAAAAAGCTGATAATTAACAACCAAAAAGATTGTAATTCTCCTGCCGTATTTTTCGGTTGCCAGCGCTGGGGACGACAGAATAAAAAAGTAATTAGCTTTCTCTGCTCTGATAGGGTAAGTGGCTGGAATTTAAGGGTCGCCTGCCAGATTTTGCCTCGTTTTTCTAGATTGACTAGATGAGCGGATAAGCGCAAATCTTCTCCTAAAATATCTAGGAGTAACTTTTCTGAGTAGATGGGTTCCCTTAGGTGAATTTCTGCTCCTATTTCCGAAAGTTTTTTGAGATTGCCCTGTATAATTATATCCGATTCTGTTATCAAGTTAACAGGAGATTCCAGCAGTTGGTATTCAGTTTCTAGGGTGAGGGGAGCTTCCAATAAAGCCACCAGAGCAGTCATGATAATAACCACGTTATATATAGCTAAAATTAAGCCAAAATTTAGGGGACTTTCTTGATAATTGTGATGGTGTAAATTAAAGAAAATACTAATTAAAGTAATAGTGATAAAAAACAGCAATGGGTAGGATAAGTGCCAATTATATTGATAATTTTGGCGAGCAAGTCCCTTCGGTGTCACCTGAAATCCTTTGTCAAAGGGTTTCCAAAGAACATGGAGAACTGTTAGGGATGTAGGTACACAAATAATCATCGATAATACTTCAGAAAAAACAATTGAGCGCGAGCGAGAATTTAACCAGTGATAAGTGGCTAACTGCAGCATCATGTAGGGTAAAAAGATATAGATTGTCTCATCGATAGTAATGTTCAAAGGTACTATATAACCAAAGGTATAAAGGAGAGGAATCAGCAGAGAAAATAAACGAGCTAAGGGAGAAAACCAAGATAATATTCCTTCTAAGTGTGCCAATCTTTGGGGTAGGGTTAGTCCCGCAATTTTTAGGGGATTAGCTTTGATAAAAAAGGCCTGTAAAGTTCCCCTTGCCCAGCGCAATCTTTGCCGTAAATAAGCTGATAAACTTTCAGCAGATAAACCAGCACTGAGTTTTTCATTTAAGTAAATAACTTCATAACCTTTGGCAGATATAGCAATCCCAGTGAAATAATCTTCACTAATAGATTCTATATTAAAGTAGCCCACTTCCTCTAAGGCTTTTCTCCTGACAATAAAAGAAGTGCCAGCACAAACAGGACTACCCACCCCATCTTTAGCTGGTTCGATATGACGATAAAATAATTCTTCGTCGGGAGTAACGATATTTTCTAAACCTAAGTTATGAGCGATAGGATCGGCATTATAAAAGCTTTGGGGAGTTTGCATTAAGGCAATTTTAGGGTTTTGAAACCAGCCAACAGTTCTTTCTAGGAAGTTCTGACAAGGAATAAAATCTGCATCAAAAACCACCACTAATTCCCCTTGGGTTTGTTTGAGAGCATGGTTTAAATTACCTGCTTTAGCATTTTTTCTATCCTCACGAGTCAGATAATGACAATTTAATTCTTCTGCCAATTTATGAATTTCTGGCCTCTGGGTATCATCGAGAATATAAATATTTTTATGGGGATAATTAAGGGCTTGACAACCGATAATAGTTCTTTTTAAGATGAAGGCTGGCTCATTATAGGTGGGAATCAGAATATCTACCGTGGGCAAATACTGTTTATCGATTACCGCTTGGCTATAAAAATCAGCTTCTTTGCGTCTATCTTTTGTGGTTAAGGCTAAAACTAACTGAATTATGCTACCACTTAAAACTATCATCTCAACGCCTAAAAGCAGTAAACTAAAAAAGCCATTGAGAGGAGTAGAAAGATTTAAAGTTTCCAGAATCCTCCAGAGTAGATAGCGCAGGGTGATAGCGAGAGTGATAGAAATAATGACTAATCTTGACCAAACTTGCGGACGCGGAGACAAGAACATGATTAACTGCGTAAAAATTAGCAGGATAACCGTGGGTAATAATAATTGATAGCTATGAGCAACTGTGGGAACTTTGATCCAAGCAAAGGGGTTAAAAAAATCTTCTACTAAGCCAAGGAGTAATCGATAAATATTGTCTTCTGGCGAACATAATGATAAACTGACCATCATTAGCCCGCCGATCACTGCTAACATAATTAAGATAACTGATATTATCGCTAAAATAGACTTGAATAGGGAGGAATACACTGGTTTTTGAGGGAATAGAAAAATCGATTCTTGGTTAGACATGAATCCCCTTATGAGTAAATAAATCTAACTACATTTTACAATTCTTAACAAAAACCTGGGCATTTTTGGCAATGACAGGAGCGCTCTCCACCAAAATGCTAAATTTTGTATCAAACCCAAGATGAAACTAGCCAGAAAAAGTCTGGAAATAGTATAATTCGGTTAACCGTGAGGAAAAATTAATCTATGATAGCCGTCAAAATCGCCATTGTTAGCGCTCTCGTTTTAGTTGTGGTCAAATTCGTCGCTTCTGTTCTAGGCAAAGGCAATATACCCCTACTTAATCAGGCTGTCACTGTGATTTTAAGCCTTTTTATCGGTTTTGAGTTGATTCAACTAGGACAAGCGGTGATTGAAAAGATTAATTAAGAGCTAAACGGGCCAGATAGAAGCTAGTAATAGTTTTAGCATCGATCGATTCTCCCCGGGCGATCGCTGATTCCATTTCCTCAAAACTCATAAAAACCACTTCTATATCTTCATCGGCATCTTGAGCGGGGGGCAAGCTTAATTTTTCCAGATCCCGGGCCAGAAAAGCATAGATATATTCATCAGAATAACCCGGTGCCAGGGCAAATTTACCCAAAGATTGCCAATTATGCGCCCGATAGCCCGCTTCTTCCTCTAATTCTCGTTTTACCGTCGTAGCAGGGTCTTCTCCTTCATCAATCGTTCCGGCGGGAAATTCCAAAATTCGAGCTTGCAAACTAAATCGATACTGACGTACTAAAACTAATTGACCTTCCTTGGTGATTGGAACTGCTAAAGCACCCCCCGGATGACGCACACATTCCCATTCTCCCTCGACACCGTTAGGTAAACGCAGTTTCGAGACTTCAAATTGAAAGACGCGACCTTGATAAAAAAGACGTTGTTGGAGAAATTGAGGCGGTTCAGACATAGAAAATTTTCAACTAGGACTTTAAGCATTTTTCTCAATTATAGTTATTTCAAATAAGAACGAGACACTAGGCGACACAATAAGTACGAATAATTTCATCAAGGGTTGTCCCCACAGGAGCATACATTCTTGCCCTCTTTAATGCACTAAAATCA